>JAJYAH010000183.1 GCA_021779635.1 Pseudomonadota bacterium
TCCGATCTTGGTCCAGTTGACGATGCAGATCGGAACTTCGGTTTCGATTCCGGCGTCGTTGAGGGTGCGGACCACCTCAAGTGCTGCCAGAGTGCCGAGCACGCCGTCGAACTTGCCGCCGGTCGGCTGGGTGTCGAGATGCGAGCCGAGGCCGACCGGCGGCTTCGACATGTCGCGGCCCCTGCGCAGGCCGAACATCGAGCCCAGCGCGTCGACATGCACGTCGAGGCCGGCGGCTTCGCAGGCGTTGCGGAACCAGTCGCGCACCTGCCTGTCCTCGGGGCCGAGCGTCAGCCGCCGCACCCCGCCTTTCGGCGTGGCGCCGAACTTTGCGGTTTCGTGAATCGTATCCCACAGGCGGGCGGAATCGATTTGCAGATTGGATGCGATGCTGGTCATTCGGCGTTTCCGGAAACCCGTTGATGCGTCTCGGCGCCTTGCATGGTAGAACTGTGCGGCACTACCTGTCGAGGCACACTGCCTGTCCAGGCTTGGAGCGCTTTCGATGATTGTCGGTCTGGCGAAAAAAGCAACAGGGCGTTGACGGCGAGCCGGAGATGCTGCCGAGCCGGCAGGCGCGGCTGGCATGTCGCGCCGGCATGGCGACGACGACCGCCGGCGTCGCTGGCGGCTTCGTGCAGGGCAATCTTGCGATCCTGCCGGAGAGGCTCGCAGCATCGTTTCATAGGTTTTGCCAGCTCAATCCAAGGCCGTGTCCGGTGATCGGCATGTCCGATGTCGGAAATCCCAGGATTCCCTCGCTCGGGATCGACCTCGACATCCGCACCGACCTGCCGCGCTACCGGGTCTGGCGCGACGGCGAGGTGGTCGAGGAGCCGACCGATATCATGGCGCATTGGCGCGACGATCTCGTGGCGTTCGTGCTGGGTTGCTCGTTCTCGTTCGAGGAAGCGCTGATGGCGGACGATCTGCCGATCCGCCACATCGAGCGCCAGGTCCGGGTGCCGATGTATCGCACTAATATCGCATGCAGCCCGTCGGGGCCGTTTGCCGGCCCGATGGTGGTGTCGATGCGGCCGTTCAAGCCGGCGGATGCGATCCGCGCCGTGCAGATCACGTCGCGGTTTCCGGCCGTGCATGGCGCGCCGGTGCATCTCGGTCATCCGCATGCGATCGGGATCGCGGATCTCGCCAAGCCCGACTATGGCGATCCGGTGCCGGTGGAAGCCGATGAAATTCCGGTGTTCTGGGCCTGCGGCGTGACACCGCAAGCGGTGATCGCAGCGGCGAAGCTGCCGTTTGCCATCACCCATGCGCCCGGATTGATGCTGGTGACGGACTTGAAAAACAAGCAGTTGGCGGTGCTTTAGGATTAGCGTTCGTCAATGATGACGCTGCTAATCGTGTTCATGCCCCGGCAGCACCAACCCAAACGTCTTTGACAGATCCGCTATCTGCGCCGGCGTCAGAAAGCGCGGGTTCAGCCCGCGCAGCAGCAAATAAAGCTTCGCGGTTTCTTCGAGTTCCTCGATGGCAAAGACCGCGGCTTCCAGCGTGTCGCCCGAGACCACCGGGCCGTGATTGGCTAATAGCACCGAGCTGTATTTTCCGGCCAGCCCCTTGATGGCCTCGGCGACGGCCGGATCGCCGGGCCGATAATACGGCACCAGCGCGGTCTGGCCGCATTTCATCAGATAATAGGCCGTCATCGGCGGCAACGCGGCGCGCGGATCAATCTCCGGCAACATCGACAGCGCCACCGAATGCGTCGAATGCAGGTGCACCACGGAACGGGCGCTCTCGCGGGTGCGGTACAATGCGTCATGCAGCGGCACTTCCTTGGTCGGAGCGTCGCCGGCGAGGAGGCGGCCGCCGGCGTCGAGCCGCGTCAGCCGCGCCGGGTCCAGCGACCCGAGCGAGGCATTGGTCGGCGTCACCAGCCAGCCGCCGTCGTCCAGTTTCACGCTGATATTGCCCGACGAGCCCGGCGTCAGCCCGCGCTCGAACAGCGAGCGGCCGAGGCGGCAGATTTCCTCGCGGATCTGGGTTTCGGTCATTTCAGCGTCTCTGGCAGCATCTTTGGCAGCATCCTTTGACCGCCTTTTCTCATGCTTTGGCAGCGCGGCCAAGCCGTGGTACCCAAAGGCAAAGCCGCGCCCCACGAATTCCGGCTGTCAAGAAACCACGGGAATGCCGCATGTCCGAATCCGTATCCTCAAAACCGCACGTCGCCGTCATCGGGCTGGGCTCGATGGGTTTTGGCATGGCGACCTCGCTGCGGCGCGCCGGCCTCAAAGTCACCGGCTGCGATGTTTCCGCTGACACCGTCGCGCGCTTCGTCGCGGATGGCGGTTTTGGCGCAAAGACGCCGGCGGAGGCCGCAGAGAAGGCCACTATCGTCGTCAGCGTGGTCGTCAACGCCGCGCAGACCGAAACCATCCTGTTCGGCGCCGGCGGCGTCGCCGAAACGCTGGCCAAAGACACGGTGTTCATCTCCTCGGCGACGATGGACCCGGACGTCGCGCGGCGGCTGGCCAAACAGCTCGAAGCCAGCGGCCGGCATTATCTCGACGCCCCGATTTCGGGCGGCGCACAGCGCGCCGCGCAGGGCGAGCTCACCATTCTGGCATCAGGCAGTGCCGCCGCCTTTGCCAGGGCGCGGCCCGCGCTCGACGCCATGGCGGCAAAACTCTATGAACTCGGCGATGCCGCCGGGCAGGGCGCCGCGTTCAAGATGATCAACCAGTTGCTCGCCGGCGTGCACATCGCGGCCGCTTCGGAGGCCATCACCTTCGCGGCGAAACAGGGGCTTGATATCCGGAAGGTCTATGAGGTGATCACGGCGTCTGCCGGCAATTCCTGGATGTTCGAGAACCGCGTGCCGCACGTGCTCGACGGCGATTACTCCCCGCGCAGCGCGGTGGAAATTTTCGTGAAAGACCTCGGCATCATCCAGGACATGGCGCGAACGGCGAAATTCCCGGTGCCGGTGGCCGCTGCGGCGCTGCAGATGTTTCTGATGACGGCAGCCTCCGGGATGGGCCGCGACGACGACGCCTCGGTGGCGCGGATGTATGCACGCGTCACCGGTACGCACCTGCCGGGCGAATCGAAATAAAGGCCAACCAAGATAGCAGCGAGCCGAAGTAGCCGCGAACGAACAAGAGGACCGTCGATGCCCCGTTTCGCCGCCAATCTCAGCATGATGTTCACCGAAGTTCCGTTCCTCGACCGTTTCGACGCGGCGGCAAGAGCGGGATTTACGGCCGTCGAGTTCCTGTTTCCCTATGACCATCCGGCGGAAACCATCGGCGAGCGGCTGCATCGCAACGGCCTGACCCAGGCGCTGTTCAACCTGCCGCCGGGCAATTGGGACGCCGGCGAAAAGGGTTTTGCCGCGTTGCCGGACCGTTTTGCCGACTTGCAGCAGAGCCTGCGCACCGCGCTGCCTTACGCGCAGGCGACCGGCGTCAAGCGCCTGCATCTGATGGCCGGCATCGCCCAACGAAGCGATCCGCAGGCGGTGGCGGCGTTTCGCAGGTCTGCGATCTATGCCGCCGAGTTCTTCGCGCCCCATGGCATTGATGTGGTGATCGAGCCGATCAATCCGCGCAACGTGCCCGGCTACTTTCTCAACGACTTCACCTTTGCCCGCGATCTGATCGGCGAGCTGAAAATTCGCAATCTGAAACTGCAGTTCGACATCTATCACTGCCAGATCATCCATGGCGACGTGACGATGCGGCTGCGCGAGATGATGCCCATGATCGGTCACGTCCAGATCGCCAGCATCCCGTCGCGCCACGAGCCGGACGGCGAGGAATTGAACTATCCGTTCCTGTTCACTGAGCTCGACCGGCTCGGCTATGGCGGCTTTGTCGGCTGCGAATACAATCCGCGCGGCAAGACCACCGATGGCCTCGGCTGGTTCAGGCCCTATGCCGGAGCAAAACCGTGACGCTGGCGCTGGGCTGCATCGCCGACGACTATACCGGCGCCTCCGATCTCGCCAACACGTTGACCCGCTGCGGCCTGCGCACGGTGCAGACCATCGGCGTGCCGGCGGCCGATCTCGAATTGCCCGACGTCGATGCGGTGGTGGTGTCGCTCAAGAGCCGGTCGATCGAAGCCGGACTTGCGGTGACGCGCTCGCGCGCCGCCGAACATTGGCTGCGCGACCGCGGCGCGGCTCACATCCTGTTCAAGATCTGCTCGACCTTCGATTCCACCGACGCCGGCAATATCGGCCCGGTGATGGATGCGCTACGGACCGATTCCGGCGATGCCATCGTGCTGGTGACGCCGGCATTTCCCGAGACCGGCCGCACCGTCTATCAGGGCAATCTGTTCGTGGGCTCGCTGCCGCTGAACGAGAGTCCGCTGAAGGATCATCCGCTCAATCCGATGCACGATTCCAATCTGGTGCGGGTGCTGGCGCGCCAGAGCCGGACCAAGGTCGGGCTGGTCGGTCTCGTCGACGTCGCCCGCGGGCCGGATGCCGTCCGCGCCCGTCTGGCCGATCTCGGCAACAGCGGCTTTGGCGCGGCCATCATTGATGCGGTTTTCGAGCGCGACCTGGAAACCGCAGGCGCGGTCGCCATCGATCACCGTCTCTCGGTCGGCGCATCCGGGCTCGGCCTTGGGCTCGCCCGCGCGCTGGTCGCCTCGGGCCGGGTCGGATCGAGCCTGGCGAACGCGATTTCCGAATCACCGGTCGGCGGACCGGCAGCCTGCCTTGCCGGCAGTTGTTCGCAGGCGACGCTCGGCCAGATCGCCAGCGCCGGGCAGGCGATGCCGGTGCTGCATCTCGATCCCGACCAGGTTGTCCGGGGCAAGGATGAAGTCCGCCGCGCGCTGGACTGGGCCAGGGAGCGGCTTGGAGGGGGGCCGATCCTGATCGCCAGCAGTTCGACGCCGGATCAGGTTGCGGCCTTGCAGGCCCGGCACGGCCGCGATGCCGCCGGCCATGCGATCGAGCAGGCGATGGCCGATATCGCCGAGGGACTGGTCCAGGCCGGGGTCCGGCGGCTGGTGGTCGCCGGCGGCGAAACCTCCGGCGCGGTGGTTGATCGCCTGGGGATTCCCGGCTTTCTGGTCGGAGCCGAAATCGCCGCCGGCGTCCCGGTGCTGCGCACCATCGGCGTGAAACATTGCGAAATGCTGCTGGCACTGAAGTCTGGCAATTTCGGCGGCCCGGAATTCTTCTCCGACGCGCTTCGATTGATGCGCTGAATTTCGACGAGGAGCCCCGAAAACGGGCCGCGGACGGTTATTCACGACATGGTGACCGGACCTGCGGCGGTCAAACCTTCGCGAATAGCGCTGCAATCGTGCGTTGGGTTAAGGATATGGCCGAACTGCATGAGGGGGTCGCGGCCCTGCGTTAGCAATTTAAGCGCAATTCGGGTAAATCGGCGCCAAGATTTCCCTAGCATCGCGAGTCCAAGCCCTTCCGCTTGAGCAAGGAATGCCCGTTCTATGACCGCACTGGTCCGCATCGCCCTGAGCCGGCCGTACACGTTCGTCGTGCTCGCGCTGCTGCTCCTGATCATCGGGCCGCTGGCCGCGCTGCGGACGCCGACGGACATTTTTCCGGAGATTCGGATTCCCGTTATCGGCGTGGTCTGGAACTATACCGGGCTGCCGCCGGACGAGATGGCGGGACGCATGGTCACGCCGTTTCAGCGCGCGCTGACGACCACCGTCAACGACATCGAGCACATCACGGCGAACTCCTATAACGGCGTCGGCATCGTCAAGATTTTCTTCCAGCCCAATGTCGACATCCGCACCGCCAACGCCCAGGTCACCGCGATTTCGCAAACCCTGATCAGGTCGATGCCGCCGGGCGCGACACCGCCGTTGATTATCAACTACACCGCGTCGACGGTTCCGATCATCCAGGTGGCATTGTCGGGCGAGGGCCTGACCGAACAGAATCTCGCCGACATCGGCATCAACCAGTTGCGCACGCCGCTGGTGACGGTTCCCGGGGCCGCCATCCCGTATCCCTATGGCGGAAAGCAACGCCAGATGCAGATCGATCTCAATTCGCAGGCGCTGCAGGCGCGCGGCCTGTCCGGTCAGGACGTCGCCAACGCGCTCGCCGCGCAGAACCTGATCACGCCGGCGGGCACGCAGAAGATCAGCAGTTTCGAATACTACATCCAGCTCAACAACTCGCCGCTCAAGATCCAGGAACTTGGTGACCTGCCGATCAAGGTCGTCAACGGTGCTATGGTGTATGTGCGTGACGTCGCCAGTGTGCGCGATGGCAATCCGCCGCAAACCAACATCGTGCACGTCAACGGCAATCGCTCCGTTCTGATGATGGTGCTGAAGGCCGGCTACATTTCGACGCTCGATATTATCTCCGGCATCAAGCAGAAGGTCATCGACGTCAAGGACACGATGCCTGACGCGCTGAAGATCGGGTTCATCGGCGACCAGTCGATATTCGTCCGAGGCGCGCTCACTGCGGTCGCCCGCGAAGGCGTGATCGCGGCGCTGTTGACCAGCGTGATGATCCTGCTGTTTCTGGGAAGCTGGCGTTCGACGATCATCATCGCGACGTCGATCCCGCTCGCCGTGCTCGGCGCCATCGTGATGTTGTCGGCGATCGGCGAAACCCTCAACATCATGACGCTGGGCGGTCTCGCACTGGCGGTCGGCATCCTGGTCGACGAGGCCACGGTCACGATCGAGAACATCAACTGGCATCTGGAGCAGGGCAAGGACGTCCGGACCGCGATCCTGGACGGCGCCAACCAGATCGTGGTGCCGGCGTTCGTTTCGCTGCTGTGCATCTGCATCGTGTTCGTGCCGATGTTCTTCCTGCAAGGCGTCCCGCGCTTCCTGTTCGTGCCGCTGGCCGAAGCGGTGGTTTTCGCCATGATCTGGTCGTTCATCCTGTCGCGGACGCTGGTGCCGACCATGGCGATGTACCTGTTGCAACCGCATCTGCATCACGCCGACGACGAACATGCGACGCCGTCGCGCAATCCGTTGGTGCGGTTCCAGCGCAGCTTCGAGGCCGGCTTCGAGTGGTTTCGCGGCGGCTACCGCGAGGTGTTGTCGCTGGCGATGCAGCGCCGGCCGGTTTTCGTGATCGGATTCCTGGGTTTTGTCGGATTGTCGTTCCTGCTGGTGCCGTATCTTGGCCAGAATTTCTTCCCGTCGGTCGATGCCGGGCAGATCCTGATGCATGTGCGCACCCAGGTCGGCACCCGTGTCGAGGAGAGCGCCAATCAATTCGCCGACGTGCAGAAGGCGATCCGCAAGATCATTCCCCCGGCTGAAATCGATACGATGGCCGACAATATCGGCTTTCCGATCAGCGGCATCAACATGACCTACAACAACACCGGCTTGCTGGGTCCGCAGGACGGCGATATCTCGATCAAGCTCAAGGAAGACCACCGTCCGACCGAATCTTACGTGAAGGCGCTGCGCGAACAGCTGCCGCGCGTTTTTCCGGGCATGACGTTCGCCTTTCTCCCGGCCGACATCGTCAACCAGATCCTGAACTTCGGCGCGCCGGCGCCGATCGACCTTCAGATCCGCGGCGCCAATCTGAACGCGAACTTCGTCTATGCCAATAAATTGCTGCCCCGGCTTCGCCGGATCGCCGGCATCGCCGATGCGCGCATCCAGCAATCGCCCAATTATCCGACCTTCAACGTCGACGTCGATCGGACCCGTGCACAATATGTCGGGCTGACCGAACGCGATGTCGTCAACAGCATGACCGTCGACCTTGCGGGCAGTTCGCAGGTGCAGCCGACTTTCTTCCTCAATCGTGATAACGGCGTATCGTATTCGATCGTGATGCAGACCCCGCAATATCAGCTCGATTCGCTGAGCGCACTGGAGATGCTGCCGATTACCGCGGGCGGCCCCTCCGCGCCGATTCTCGGCGGCATCGCCAACATCTCGCGAACGGTTTCCAACGCAGTCGTCTCGCAATACGACATCCAGCCGTTGGTGCAGATCTATGCGACCCCGCAGGGGCGCGATCTGGGCGCGGTCGCCGCCGAGGTCAGGGCGCTGATCGCCGATACCGCCAAGGAGGTGCCAAAAGGGAGTTCGGTATTTCTGCTGGGTCAGGTGCAGACCATGGACAGCGCGTTTTCCGGGCTGCTGTTCGGACTGCTCGGCGCGGTGGTGCTGATCTATCTTCTGATCGTGGTGAATTTCCAGTCCTGGTCCGATCCGTTCGTGATCATCACGGCGCTTCCGGCCGCCCTTGCCGGAATCGTGTGGATGCTGTTCACGACCCAGACCACGCTGTCGGTGCCGGCACTGACCGGCGCGATCATGTGCATGGGCGTCGCCACCGCCAACAGCGTGCTGGTGATCAGCTTCGCCCGCGAGCGCTATGAGGAACTGGGTGACCCGATCACAGCGGCGATCGAAGCCGGGTTCGTCCGTATCCGTCCGGTGCTGATGACCGCGCTCGCCATGATTATCGGCATGCTGCCGATGGCGCTCGGCCTCGGCGAGGGCGGCGAGCAGAATGCGCCGCTGGGACGCGCCGTGATCGGCGGCCTGATCTTTGCCACGGTCGCCACCCTGATGTTTGTTCCCGTGGTATTTAGTATGGTACACAAGAAGCAGGGCGCCAAAGACGCCTTTTCGGAGACACCGCATGCCGCCCACTGAACACCGTCCGACCGGCTCCCGCCGGAAGTTGGGCATTTCGGCGGTTGTGGCCGTCATCGCCGTGCTGCTGGTCGTGGTGACCGGAATCCGGGCGCGCGAGGACGCCAGCGTGAAGCTGCGCGAGTGGACCGACGACCAGGCCATTCCGACGGTAGCCGTGGTGCTGCCGGACCCGAAGGCTCTCAGCGCCACCATCGACCTGCCGGGCAGGCTGGAGGCCTATTATCGCGCGCCGATTTTTGCGCGCGTCAACGGCTACCTGAAAAGCTGGAGCGTCGACATCGGCGCCAGGGTCAAGGCGGGCGAGGTGATCGCCGAAATCGAGGCACCGGACCTCGATCAGCAGCTGATGCAGGCCCGCGCCGATCTCGCCAGCCAGCAGGCCAGTGCGAAACTGTCCGAGCTGACGCTGGCCCGTCGCAAGACGCTGATCCCGTCGAATTTCGTCTCGATGCAGGAAATCGACGAGCGCACCGCCGACCTCTCCAACAAGAATGCCGCCGTCAATGCCAGCCAGGCCAATGTCGAGCGGCTCGAAGCGCTGGCCGGCTACAAGAAAATCACCGCGCCGTTCGACGGCGTGGTCACCTCGCGCCAGACCGACGTCGGCGCCCTGATCAATTCGGGTGGCGGCACGGGCCCGGCGATGTTCGTGATTTCGGACATCAAGAAGCTGCGCGTCTATGTCGACGTTCCCCAGAATTACGTGCCCTCGATCAAGATCGGCGCCAAGGCCATCCTCTCGATGCCGGACTATCCGAACCGGACGTTCCCGGCGACGGTCGAGGCGTCGTCGCAGGCGGTCAACGTATCGACCGGTACGACCCAGATGCAGCTCGGGCTCGACAATTCCAGCGGCGAGCTGATGCCCGGCGGCTATGCCAGCGTGCGCATGAGCCTGGCGCGAGACAACGCGCCGCTGCACATTCCCTCCAGCGCCCTGATCTTCAACCAGAACGGCCTGCGGGTTGCGACTGTCGGTCCGGATGACAAGGTGCTGTTCAAGAACGTGACCATTGCCCGCGATCTCGGCCGCGACATCGAGCTGGCGTCGGGCATCGCTGCGGAAGATCGCGTCATCGTCGCGCCGCCCGATGGCATCGCTGACGGCGATCAGGTCCGCGTTGCCGGCGCCAAGGGCAAGCCTACCAATGTTTCGGAACGGCCGGACGTGAAGGGGTAGGGGCTACGAGGCCTTGTGCCCCGGACGCGGCGCAGCGCGTGAGCGGTGGGCTGCTGAGCCGGGGCCCATATTGCGATTTCAGCTTCATCATGATGGGTCCCGGCTCTGCGGAGCAGCTTAAAGGACGCTGCAGCGCGTCCGGGACACGGGTCCTCATCCCACCCGCCACTCCGGCACGCCATCATCCGCGGTGACGATATCGCCCGATGATCCGACCGGCGTGCGGTCCATGTTCAGGAGATGCTCGATCGTCCGGCGGTCGTTTGCAAGCACCCGCGCCAGCGTGCGGGCGTTTTCCGCAGTCCTCAGCATTACCACGCCATGTTCGACGTCGCCGTTGCGGCCATAGAGCGCCGTAAAGCTCTCAACGGTGCCCTTGCCGCCGGCCTCGGTGACGAAGTCGGCACCGCGCCTTTGTTGC
>JAJYAH010000184.1 GCA_021779635.1 Pseudomonadota bacterium
TAGCCGCAGCCCTTTGACCATCCTTCCGATGCGAAGCCGACGCCGAGCATCTTGTTGGGCGCACGCCCTCGCGAGCGCCAGATGCCGCCCGCTTCCGACGTCGCGACGTGGGTCCGCTCGCCATAGGGTGCATCCCAGCATCGCGTGCCGCTATTGTCGCGACGCACCTCGATGACCCACGGCTTTGCTTCGAGGTGGCTGGTGACCCAGTAGAATCCGTTGCCGCCGAGGTACATGATCCTTCCGCCCTCATTGAGGTATCCCTCCAGGGTGTCGAGGCCCTTGCGCGTCCAGTATTCCGGGTGCGAGCCGGTGACGATCGCCGCATAGCGATCGGTCAGTCCGCGCGCTTCGCGCTCGAAATCCTCGTCAGTAGCGACGTGATAGGCGAGGCCGACATGCTCCAACCACTCGATGATGTACATGTCGACCGGAAAATGGCGGTAGGAGCCGGTCAGCCAGTTCGGGAAGCCGGGGCGCACGTTGAACAGGGGCCGCCTGCGGCTCGAATAGCGAACCGGCGTCCCGTCGGCGTGGGTGTCGTAGCAGGATCGGCCGGGCTCGGGATGGGAGAAAAGGTATTGCTCGTCTTCGGGAACGATCTTGTCGTGTGGCATCACCGACGAAAAATCCAGCGAAGCGAGGTGATCGTTGGCGTAGGCGAGGTAGGTATTGGTCGGCACCAGGAACAGCACCGGCGCGCTGCTGCCGGGCCTGGCTCTGACGAACAACGGGAAATGGTTGCGGCTGCGGCCGGCCTCGAGCCGCACCGCATAGACGCCGCTTGGAAGCGTATCCGGCAGCTTGAACTCCAGGTCGTACTCCCATCCGGCATCGACCATGTCGTCGTCGTGAAATTGCAGCGCGCAATATTGATGCGGGACTTCGATAAACGAATCGCTGCGTCCATCCCAGTTGCGTCCGGTGACGCCCCGTTCGACGCCGTTGAACAGGCGAGCCGGTGAGTTTGCCGCGAAATCAGGGTCGATTGTCTCGGCCGCGAAATCATCGGAAAATTTCCAGCTTGCCCATGGGGATGCCGCCGCCGTCTTTCCTGCATGCCATTCCGCGATTACTTGCGGGGAGGGCCTGGTCGGATGAAGCGTCGGGGAGTCGATCTTGCCGTTGAAGGGTTGCAGCGGCGATCCGGATGGCCCGATGCCGGAGGTGGCGAGCAGCAGTTTGTCAGATGTGACGGTCGCGCCGGTTGCGACAGCAATCGTTCGGCGGGCGCCAATCTTGCCATCAAGGCGCTTGAGATCGATCGACGCTTCGCCATTTCCGAGCGTGACCAATATCGAATACCAGTGTTTGGCAACCATCGCGTCCGGAATGGTCGCCAGCGTCTGGTCGTTCGCACGGAGCGCTAGCCCGCCCGACAGGATCACCAGCGCCATGTTGCCGAGCGACCAGACCGTCTGAGGCATCTTGCGCTCCGGCACGGTCGGCCAGGCCCAGCAATGAAGGCTGATCGCGCCATCCTTGATCGGGGCGGGAAGCGGGAATTCCCCGTAGGATCCAATCATTGTCGACTGAAGGCGGCCTGGAACAGTTCTGTCGAGCACGGACGAAAAATCCGCGACCCGTCCTTCGACATTGTTCCCTTGCCCGGGGCCCGAGAGGAGCCGAACCAGACTTGCCCGGACGGCTTTGTGCGGGGTGCTGAGCGCGAGTCGAACCACGTCACCCGGTCGACGCGACCATTCCTCGAAATAGGCTTGAATGTCCACTTGAAGCGACTCCTGCCGGAACTTCGGCTCGGAAGTCGGCACGATGTGCCCGAACCGCCGCTCATTCTTGCCAGATCGACGATACTCGGGGAGGCCTGGCATGGCTTTTTGGACTAGCGGAGCAACAACACTGGAGCCAAGGGCAGGTAGATGCCGATGGTGAAGGTTGGCTTCGGCTAGAGTTGCCGCAGAAACCGTTCACCCATCGCGACGGTGCCTTCGGTATATTCGGTTCCCAATCGGCGTGCCGTCTCGGTGTCTGAGTGCGATGCGATCCAGGCCGTCAACAGCATTCGCCTGAGCATGACGAAGACCGGCAGCATGGCCTCATCCGTCTTCGATACAGGTGCAACCTGGCGATATCCTTCAAGCCAGGCATTCTGCAGTTCGGCTACGATCGGCTCATGTTCCATGAAACTCACAGCTGCGGCGAAATCGTAGAAGAACCAGGAAAAGCCGCAGTCGTCGAAATCGATGATGCCGAGCCTTGTTCCGTCGACCAGCAGATTTGCGAGGCGCAGATCGGCATGAACGAGGCCGAACCGGTGGCTTGGCTGACCGTAACTGTGGACGCGTTGGGCGAGCAAATCGGCAACCCTTTGCAGAACGTGTCTCTCGGACTCGCGAAGTCCCAGCGCGGCGCGCCAGTCGCCCCAAAGCGGCCGTGCGCCCAGCATGGCGTCGAAGTCCCAGGTCTTGCGCAGGAAGGCGGGTGACCTCTTCCACGATCGGCTGTGCCCGTGAAGCCGGGCAGTCAGCGCGCCGAGCTCGCGAAACCACGCAGGAAGCGAAGCGGCGGGATCGGGCTCGCGTCCGCTCATATGCTCGAACGCCACCACCTGTCGCGTCGTTCCGTTGAGAGGCACCGAACAAAGCAACTCGCCGTTGCGGTCGGGCCGCGGCAGCGGCGTAATGATGACCTCGTCCGCGATCAGCGCCGCGATCCATGACAGCTCCGACATTATCTCCGCTGGCGAGTGATAACCGATCCGCTGCACGCGCAGTACCAGCCGCTGTCCCCCGGGAGGATCCTCCGCGAGAAATGTGGTGTTCTCGGAATGGCTGAGAAAAGCGAGCGTGGCGTCGCTGGACATGCCCCATCGCGGCAGCGCGGCGCTCAGTCCGGACCGAATGGTTTCGACGACGGCGGGGGTCATCATCAGGCGCCTCCGGTCTCCTCGGAAGTCGCGCCGATGAGATCGAGGAGGCTCGATATGATCCTGTCGGGCACCACGCCCGCCGCGGCATTGAATGGAACATCGCTGGCGATCAGGATCGCGCGCAGGCCGGCGCGCTGGCCTGCCACGATATCGGTCGCGATCTGGTCGCCGATCATCACCGTCTCCTCTTTGCTGGTGCCCAGATGCTTCAGCGCCTGCTCGATCATGAATGGATCCGGCTTGCCCACCACGATCGGTATCGCGGTCGGCACGGCCGCGGCTACCGCTGCGGTCAGCACGCCGACACAGGGGTCGTAGCCGTCATGCGCGGGCGTGAGCACGTCGGGATTGGTGGCGATGACCGTCGCTCCCGCCAGAGCCGCCCGAATCGCGGTGCGCAACTTGGCGTAGTTCAGCCCGGAGTCGAAACCGAGAATCACTACCTCCGCGTTCGTTCCGGTCAGGTGATATCCGGCTTCCTCCAGCCTCTCAAGCAGGGGTTGCTCACCGATCGCAAAAACCGGCGTTCCCGGCGGCCAACGCTGTTGAAGCAAGATCGTCGCCGCCGAAATGGTGTTGAAGACCTGCGCGGCCGTTGCCGGAATGCCCATGCCGCTCAGCTTGGCTGCAAACTGCGCAGCGGATTTGGTCGAGTTGTTGGTGACGAATGCGTAGGGAACGCCGCGCTCATGCCAGGCGCGAAACGCCTGAACCGAACCCGGGATCGGCTGGTCGCCCCGATAGGCCACGCCGTCGAGGTCCGAGATGATGCCGTTAATAGGGTGGTCTACACGAGAACAGCGCTCTGGCAACTCTGGTATTCCGTTCATGTCAGATGTCGCGGCTATCATAGGCCGTCAGCGTCGAACCGCTGTTCTCGCCGTCCATCATTCGTGTGCTGCTTACCTGAAAGGCGTGGTGCCTTGGAATTGAGCGCCGCGTTACGGCGGCTCGGGAATCGTGGCGTGGAAGGCCCATCCCGGAGCGTCAGCAACGGAATCGTGGAGCAGCAGGATTCAGGCGTTCGCGTCGTTTGGTCTACGCTTTGCAAGTCGCTGAGGACGACAGAAACGGCTGAACGCCTAGCGACCCTAAAAGCAGTTTCAGCGTTGCCGAAATCACCGAGGGGATATGATATGATCAACCGCAGAGACGTGATGTTGGGTGGGCTTGCCGGCGCCGCGGCGCTTGGTTTCGGGCGGGTCAATCCTGATTTTCTGATGAACTCTGCTTTCGCAGCCGAAGGCAAGGTGTTGCGCTTCCTCGGTGCGGAGGCGCTTACAGGTAACTGGGACCCCACCACTCACACCAATCTCGGTCAGCTCATCGTCGAGGGATTTGTCTTCGGATATCTGACGCGAGCGCCGATGACGCCGGAGAAGCCGGACGAGTTAGTATTCGAACTGGCTGAATCGATGAAGCCGATCGACCCCTTTACGATGGAAGTCAAGCTGCGGAAAGGCGTCAAGTTCCACGACGGCACGCCGTTCACGGCCGCGGATGTCAAGGCCACCTACGAATATGGCAGCCAGCCCGATCGTCCGGCGCAATGGTATCCGGGCCTCGTCACGGTCGACGTCGTCGATGACTACACCTGTCATATCAACACCAAGGCGCAGGGTTATCCGGCAACGCTCTATTATTATCTTTCGTCCTTTCTTCCGATCCTGTCGGCAAAGGACGTTGCCAACAAGGCGCAATTGTCGGCGCGCATGAACGGCACCGGGCCCTATAAATATGTCGAGCAGAAAGGCGATACCACCGTCCTGACCGCGAATACCGGGTTTTTCCTCGGCGCGCCGAAGATCCCAAGCGTCGAGTATCATTTCGTCGGCGACACGACGACGCGAACGCTTTCGCTTCTGAACGGCGAGGCCGACATCATCGAGCGGCTGGAACAGGAACAGGTCGAGACCATCTCGAAGGACTCGCGCTTCAACATCCATAAGGCGGTGTCGGTCGAGAACAAGTATCTCTTCTTCCGCTGCTCGAAGAAACCGTTTGACGACCCGCGGATACGTCTGGCGGCATGTCACTCGATCGACCGCAAGCAGGTGCTCGACGTGCTCGGGGTCTCCGGTACCTACTCGAAGGCGCATATTTCACCAGTGAAGTTCGGTTACACCGAAGTCGCCGACTACCCGGAATTCGATCCCGACAAGGCGCAGAAGCTTCTCGCCGAGGCCGGCTTCCCCAAGGGGCAAGGTCTGCCCGAACTGACCTATTACACGTCGGTCGGATTCTATCCGAAGACGAAGGAATATGCCGAGCTGATCACCGGCATGCTGCAGGAGCAGGGATTCAAGGTCAATCTTCAGACGCTCGAGGTCGCGGCCTGGGGCAATCTGCTGTATGACAAGCCTGGCGGCGGCGAGGGCAATATGATCGACTGCGGCTGGTGTACAGGATCGCCCGAACCCGACCTGGTGCTCCGCACGCACTTTCATTCCTCGTCCAAGCGCATTTGTGGCATCGTCGACAAGGACATCGATGCAGTACTTGACAAGGAGC
This sequence comes from Pseudomonadota bacterium, assembly GCA_021779635.1. The sequence continues at coordinate 5,402 of JAJYAH010000184.1, forward strand.
GCAACGCCACGAGTATCGAAGAACGCAAGAAGATCATTCAGACCGAGACGCTTCCAACCATCGCCAGGAAGGCCCCGGCACTTGCGTTGTTCACGTCGGTCTTCATCCACGCCTACAGCAAGAAACTGGACGGTCTCTACATCTATCCAAATGGCATGCAGGACATGACAAAGGCCACGCTCGCCTGACGATTGCGCCGGCAGGCCGGATCGCCACGGCCTGCCGGATATCCCGTTTGATGAAATGCAAGGTAGCTCTTCTCGATGTTGATCCTGGAATTCCTGGTCAAACGGATCGCGCAGGGCCTGCTGATCGTTTTCATCACCTCGCTCCTCATCTTCACATTGCTGCGCGTGGTTCCCGGCGATCCGGTACGCCTGATTGTCGGCGGCATGGCGCCGCCCGACGTTGTCGAGAAGGTGGCGACAAAGATGGGGCTGCGCGACCCGATCATCGTGCAGTACGGCCGTTATATGCGGGGTCTGCTGCTGCACGGCGACCTAGGGCAGTCCTATCTGCGTCCGCGCAGCGGCATGATCGCGACCGGCGGCCAGTATATCGATCCCACCAAGTCCGATATGGCGCCGGTGATCGATCAGATTCTCGAGCGGCTGCCGTTCACGCTTCAGCTCGGCGGCATGGCGTTGTTGTTCGCGCTGCTGATATCGTTTCCGATCGGAATTGCCGGCGGGCTGCACCAGCACGGCTGGCAGAATGCGCTGGCCTTCGGGGTGCAGTCGCTGTTTGTGTCGATTCCGAATTTCTGGCTGGCGATCGTCCTGATCCTGTTCCTGTCGGTCAAGCTCAAGCTCTTGCCGGCGCTCGGCTATCAGGGGTTCTCCTATGTTCTGTTGCCGGCGATCGTGCTGTCGGTCGAGATTGCGCCTTTCATCATTCGCACGCTGACGACCTCGCTTGGCGAGGTCATGCAATCGACCTTCATCGATGAGGCGCGGGTCCGCGGCCTGTCGCGGCGCCGCATCGTCTATTCGCATGCGCTGCGCAACGCGGCGGTGCCGCTGGTCAACCTGCTCGGCATCCAGCTTTCGACGCTGATCGGCGGCGTGCTCGTGATCGAGTACATTTTTGATTATCCCGGGCTTGGAAATCTGACGGTGGTTTCGGTGGTCGGACGCGATTTTCCTGTCATTCAGGGTATCGCGATCACCACCAGCGCCGTGTTCGTCTTCATCAATATCATCGTGGATTTGGTTGCCTATATGATTGATCCTCGGGTGGAGCTCTGATCATGACGGCCACCACAATGATTGCGGCGGAACCCGAACAAGCGCTGGCGCGGATACAGTCGGTCAACCGGCGCATCCTGCTTGGCGCGTGGCGGATGCCGAGCTTCCGTATCGGCTTCTTCATCTTCGTGGCGCTTCTATTGATATCGGCGGTCTATCCGGAGGTGTCGTCCGTCAGCGCCACCAAGATGATCGTGAAGGATAAATTCCTGCCGCCGCTGTTTCTCGGCGACAAATGGGCCTGGGAGCATCCTTTGGGGACGGACCAGCTCGGCCGTGACATGCTGATGAGAAGCCTCATCGGCCTGCGTTACTCGCTGCTGGTGGGCATCGTCACGGTGGTCCTGATTTTTGTCATCGGCTGTGGCCTCGGGCTGTTCGCCGGCTTCAAGGGCAAATGGTGGGATACCATCATCATGCGGATCACCGACGCTCAGCTGTCGATCCCGATGATCATTCTGGCGATCACGATCCTCGGTGTGTCGCGGCCGAGCGTCGAGTCGATCATCGTCGTTCTGGCGCTGTCAGGCTGGCCGCTCTATGCGCGCGTCGCCCGCAGTGCTGCTGTGGCCGAGCGCGGCAAGGAATATGTCCGGGGACTGCGGGTGCTCGGGGCGGGGGACTGGCGCATTCTGCTGCTGTTCGCCGCTCCGAACATTTTGCCGCCGATCGCATTTGTCGCGGTGCTCGACGTCGCGCGCATGATGATTTTCGAAGCCATCCTCGGCTTCCTGGGATTGGGGATCCAGCCGCCGGCACCGAGTTTCGGCAGCATGATCGCGGATTCCCGCAAATATCTGATCAACGCCTGGTGGATCGCCACCATACCCGGCATATTTCTCGCGGTCGCGCTGACGTCGATCAATCTCATGGGATCGGCGCTCGAGAAGGCACGCAACCGGATTTACGGAGGTCTCTGACATGGATCTCTCGCTCATCCTCGAAGTCAGCGATCTTACCGTAGGTCCGGTAACACCAGGGTCTGCTCCGATCCTGGACCGCATCAGCTTTCGCCTCAACACGTCGGACATTTTCGGGGTCTACGGTGAAAGCGGCGCAGGCAAGACGGTTCTCAGCCGGGCGCTGGCGAACTGGCTGCCCGAAAGCCTCGAATATCGTGCCGGCCAGGTCGCCTTCGCCGGCCATGACATTCTCAAGCGCGGTATCCGCGAAGTCCGTACCGGCCGCGACATCGCCTATATCGGATCGAAGCCGCAGAGTTCACTCGATCCGACAATGCCGGTGGGAAGCCAGATCGCCGAGAAGCTCCACAGCGTCCGGCCGGAATGGGGTCAGCGCGAATGCCGTGAACGGGTCATGCAGCTGCTGAGCGAGGTACGCATTCCTTCGCCCAAGGAGCGTTACTGGGATTATCCAGCGAAGTTTTCCGGCGGCATGATGCAGCGTGCGATGATCGTCGATGCGATCTGCGCCGAGCCTGCGGTGCTCATCGCCGATAACGTCACCCAACCGCTCGACGTCACCATTGCGGCGCAGATCGTGGCGTTGCTGCACGATCTCTGCCTGCGTCACAAAATGGCGACGATCTATCTGTCGTCCTCGCTGCCGACCCTCGGCCAGTTCGGCGACCGGACGGCCATCCTGCACCAGGGACGGTTTGTCGAGCAGCAGGCATTCGCCGAATTACTGGCCTCGCCGCAGACGGAATACACGCGCAAGGCAATCGCCAGCGTTCCGCGCATGTGGTCGACGGAGGAGGGGCCGCTTGCCAGGCATCAGTCGCAGGGCGAAGTGCCGCTGATGCAGGTGCAGAAGGTCCACAGGACCTATCGCGCCCGAAAGCGAGGAACCTTCAACTCTTACAGCAACGTCCAGGCCGTTCGCGGCGTGACACTAGATATTATGCCGCGCGAGAATTTCGGCATTGTCGGTGAATCCGGCTGCGGCAAATCGACATTGACCCGCCTGCTCGCCTGGCTGGAGGTGCCTGACCAGGGCAGCATCCTGCTCGACGGCACGTCGCTCGGCAGCTTGCCGCAAGGTGAATTGATCCGGAAGCGAAACGAGTTCCAGCTTCTGCTGCAGGATCCCTACAATGCGCTGCCGCCCCGGACCACCGTCGGCCGCATGATCGAGGAGAGCCTGCTGATCCGCGGCAGCATCCCGCAAGCGGAGTTGCGCCGCCGCGTGATCGCGGCGATGGCGGAGGTGGGCCTTGCGGCCGAGCTTTACGATCAGCTGCCCAATGCACTCTCTACCGGCGAGCGACAGCGGATATCGATCGCGCGGGCGCTTATCCTGGACCCCAAGCTCCTGATCCTCGACGAGACGCTGACCGCGCTGGACCAGCGCGAACAGGCCCGGCTGATCGATCTGTTCTCGAAGCTGCAGGAAAAGAACAACCTGACCTACGTCTTCATCTCGCACGATCTTGCGATGGTGCGGAAGGTCTGCACGCGGATTGCGGTGATGTATCTCGGCGAGATGGTCGAGATCGCAGATAATCGCGAATTGTTCTTCGACCCCCAGCATCCCTATACCAAGGCGCTGTTGTCGGCGGCTCCGACGCTCGAGGACAAGTTGTTCGATCCTGGCGATTTCCTGCTCGAGGGAGAACCGCCCAGTCCGATCGACATTCCGGCCGGCTGCAGCTTTGCGTCACGCTGTCCCAAGGCGTTCGGCCGCTGCCGCGTTGAAACCCCGAACCTGGTCGAGCGTTCTCCCGGACGTCTTGTCGCCTGTCATCTTCTCGACAATGGCGAAGCCAAGGCCGCAGCCTAGGCGCGCGGCTGAAACGGCCAGTCCATGGCCAGGGATCGCAGCCCTTCCAGACTTTTCGTCACCTGCAATACGCCAAGGTCGTCGAACCGATGGCCGATAACCTGAATCCCGATCGGGAGATGCCGGCTATCGAATGCCATGCAGATCGTGGAGGCAGGCTGGCAAGTCTGATTGAACATTGCGGTGAACAGCGTGTGCTCGAGAGGTCTTTGGCGCGAAAGGCCCGGCTCTTCGGCCGGGAAGTTCACCACGGGCAGCGTCGGCGCGATGACATAGTCCCAGCCTTCGAAGGCCGCGAGTAATGCCGTCTTCATTTTGCCGATTTGCCCCAGGGCCCGATAGAGGTCGGCGCCGGAATGCCGCGCGCCGCCAAGGCACCATTCGCGCACATAGGGGTTGATATCGCTTTCGCCGTCGGCGTGCGGCGGAAGCGAATTGTATTCAAGATAACCGCGTACCTGGAGGAACAGGTCGATCGGCGCAAAGGCGTCGTCGTCGAGCGGCGAGACGAACGGCTCGACGATCGCGCCGGCGCCGGCCAGCAGTCGTCCGGCAGTCTCCACCGCGTCGCACACTTCTGCTACGGGCTTGGATCCAAATCCCATGTCGGTCAGGAGCCCGATCTTCAGTCCCTTGACGTCCCGATCGAGCTTTTCGTGATATCGCACGCCATCCGCCGGAAGGCTCCAGGTGTCACGTTCGTCCTGCCGGGCCAATACCGTCAGCAGGCGGGCGATGTCGTCGACGCTGCGCCCCATTGGTCCGGCCATGCGCATGGTATCCGCCGGAAGGTGAGGCACGCGCCCATGGGTGGGCTTGAGCGACGCCAGTC
>JAJYAH010000185.1 GCA_021779635.1 Pseudomonadota bacterium
CAGAAATTGCACCAGGCCGACCATGCCGAGATCGAAGGCGCTGCCGGTCAGCTCATAGACCTGCCAGCCGATCGCGACCGCCCCGATCTGGCTGGAGAAGCGCGAAAGGCTGCGCGACAGCAGAAACAGCAGAAAGGAACGATGCTTGAGCAGAGCGCCGGCGCCCACGGGCATGACGGAAGACATCGACCGGATCCTGCTGTCCGAGTTTGGGGCCCAGGCCCGCTCCATATCGCTATTTTTAACGCCGTGGCCGACCCTCGAACCGTTGTCAATGGCCGTGTCGGCAGAGGTGCCCGGCATTGCGCTATGAAGTCCGCCGCTGCCATAATCGCGTGAAGTGGGGCTTCGGAATCATGCTGCAGCTGCAATCGGCGTTCGGCGTCTTCGCATTGCTGGCTGTGGCGTGGGCGTTTGGCGAGAACCGCCGCGCGGTCTCGCCGCGGCAGGCCGCGATCGGCCTCGGCGTAACCTTTCTCACCGCGCTGGCGCTGATCAAACTGCCGTTAGTCGCGCACGCCTTCGGCGCTATCAATAATGCCGTCGGGGCGATCTCGGCGGCCTCGCGTGCGGGAACGTCTTTCGTGTTCGGCTATCTCGGCGGCGGCGCGCTGCCGTTCGACCTCAAGGCGCCGGGCGCGGATTTCATCCTGGCGTTTCAGGCGTTGCCGGTCGTGCTTGTGATGAGCGTGCTCACCACGCTGCTGTTCTACTGGCGGATCCTGCCGCCGGTGGTGCGCGGCATGGCGTGGCTGCTGGAGCACACGCTCGGCGTCGGTGGCGCGGTCGGACTGTCCACGGCCGCCAACATCTTTCTCGGCATGGTGGAAGCACCATTGTTCATCCGCCCCTATCTTGCTCAGTTGACGCGCAGCGAATTATTCCTTGTCATGACCGGCGGCATGGCGGGCATCGCCGGCACCGTGCTGGTGCTCTACGCCACCCTGCTCGCGCCATTGATCCCCGATGCCGCGGCGCATTTTGTGATTGCCTCGGTGCTCGGCGCGCCTGCGGCCATCCTGATCAGCCTGATCATGGTGCCGGAAACCGAAGAACGCCGCACCGGCGGCGCGCTGGAAGATCCGGACCTGCATGCGTCCAGCACCATGGACGCCATCGTCAAAGGCACCACGGCCGGACTCGAACTGCTGCTCAACATTGTCGCGATGCTGATTGTGCTGGTGGCGCTGGTGCATCTCGTCAACGCGATCCTCGGATTGTTGCCCGATATCGGCGTTGCAGCGGATGCTCGGATACGCCATGGCGCCGGTGTGCTGGCTGATGGGCCTGCCGTGGCCGCAGGCGATCACGGCTGGGGCCTTGATGGGCATCAAGACCGTGCTCAACGAGTTGATTGCCTATGTCGATCTGTCGAAGCTCGGTCCCGACGCGCTCGATCCGCGCTCACGGCTGATCATGCTCTATGCGATGTGCGGCTTTGCCAATTTCGGCAGCCTCGGCATCATGATCGGCGGCCTCGGCACCATGGCGCCGGAACGCCGCAACGAGATCAATTCGCTCGGATTGAGATCGATCGTCTCCGGCACGCTGACGACCTGCCTGATGGGCGCGATCGTCGGCGTGTTGAGCTGACGCCTGCGGCGTGCGTCGCCCCCGGGATGATGATGGGTCACGCCGCGAGTTCGACGGTCCGGAACTCCGCGGGCAGGATGACCTCCAGCAGTTCGCAATTGTCGGCGTAATCGAGGATCAGATGCTTGATTCTCGGCGGCTGGCTCCAGCAGCTGCCTTCTTGCATCAAGGTCTCGCCCTGCCCTTCCATGTAGGTTTTGACCCAGCCCTTGAGCACATAGACCAGTTGAAACTCGACCTCGTGGAAATGCAGCTTTGAGACTTCCGCCGGATTGCAAGGCCCGATCAGCCGGATCACATGCGCCTGCGCCAGGCCCTGGCTGGCGGCGGCGATGCCGAGATCGCGATAATGCGCGTAGCGGCGCAAGCCGTTGGCGACGAAGTCCTCCTCGCGATAATGGCTGATGGCGACGCGCTGCTTCGGACGACGCGGTGGCTTGGCTGCCGCAAGCGCGCGCACGGTTTTGCGACCTTTGGCTTTGCGATCCTGGACTTGAATTGGTTTTCGCGATGTGGATTTGGCGGCCGTCTTGCGGGCGACGCCTTTGCGCGGCTGCGATTTTTTCTGCGCGGTAGTCCGGGCCGCGGCCCGCGATGTCGGCTTCTGCTTGGCCATCGACTTTCTCCCTTTCCGTTCGATGCGGAAAGGTTAGCACAATTCGAGGCGCGGTGGGCTCGGCGCGCGAGCGCCTTACCCTTGGCAGTTAGTGCAGCCGGAACACGCCGTCGACGGCGCGCAGTTCGGCAGGCTTGATCAGCTTGGAATGGGCGACGGTCACGGAGAACAAAGGTCCATCCAGCGATTTCTCCCAGAAAGAGAGGAAATCCTTCAACGCCGGAAATTTCGGGAATAGATCGTAATTCTGCCAGACGTAGGTTTGCAGCAGCGAGGGATGATCGGGCATCCGATAGAGAATTTGCGCCGTCGTCAGCCCGTAACCCAACGCCAGTTTCCGAAAGTCCTCGGAAACCCCAACCTGCGAGACCATGCCAACCTCCATTGCTGGAGCGCATTCTCCGAAATGGCCACCGACCGGGAGCCACCCGGTGGAGATGCGCTCACATGAGAGAAATGTGACGCACGTGACCTAGCCATCACAAGCCTAAAAGTTTAACGAACTGTTGATATTTCAAGCGCTGGCAGCCACTTACCGCGTCTGCTAACGGGACCGCCGAGCGCATCGCTATCGTTAATGATGGCTTCTGATTTTGGCAGCCGTCATATTTGAGTGCCAATTTTTCTGCTACAAGCCCTTGTCCCCCTGACAAGTCTGGACTATCTCCACTTTGGCTGTGCTGGCACTCGCTGGCACAGACTGCCAGAATTTAAAACTCTACAACATCTTCAAAAGCTTAGGAGGACTGCATGAAATTCCGTCCGCTTCACGACCGCGTTGTGGTCAAGCGCATCGACGCCGAAGAAAAGACAGCTGGCGGCATCATCATTCCGGATAGTGCCAAGGAAAAGCCCTCGCAGGGCGAAATCACCGCCGTTGGTCCGGGTGGCCGCGACGAAGCCGGCAAGCTGATCCCGATCGATCTTAAGGTCGGCGACCGCGTCCTGTTCGGCAAGTGGTCGGGCACCGAGGTCAAGCTCGATGGCCAGGAACTGCTGATCATGAAGGAGAGCGACATCATGGGCGTTCTCACCGATCTGCCCGCCGCCAAGAAGAAGGCCGCGTAAGCGCCGAAGCCCGTTCCCTCATCCTGAGGAGCCGGCGCAGCCGGCGTCTCGAAGGATGAGGCCAAGCATACATCATCTCATCCTTCGAGACGCCCGCCGAAGGCGGGCTCCTCGGGACGAGGACCCCATTTCAAACGGAGAAATCTATGTCAGCTAAAGAAGTCAAATTCGGCGTCGATGCCCGCGACAGGATGCTGCGCGGCGTCGAGATCCTCGCCAACGCGGTGAGGGTCACTCTCGGTCCGAAGGGCCGCAACGTCGTGCTCGACAAGTCGTTCGGCGCACCCCGCATCACCAAGGACGGCGTCACCGTCGCCAAGGAAATCGAGCTTGACGACAAGTTCGAGAACATGGGCGCCCAGATGGTGCGCGAAGTGGCCTCCAAGTCGGCGGATGCTGCTGGCGACGGCACCACCACCGCGACCGTGCTGGCCGCGGCGATCGTGAAGGAAGGCGCCAAGGCGGTCGCCGCCGGCATGAACCCGATGGATCTGAAGCGTGGTATCGATCTGGCTGTCGAAGCCGTGGTCGCCGACCTCGTCAAGAACTCCAAGAAAGTCACCTCGAACGAGGAAATCGCCCAGGTCGGAACCATCTCGGCCAACGGCGATGTGGAAATCGGCAAGTTCCTCGCCGATGCCATGAAGAAGGTCGGCAATGAAGGCGTGATCACGGTTGAGGAAGCCAAGTCGCTCGAAACCGAACTCGATGTCGTCGAAGGCATGCAGTTCGACCGCGGCTACATCTCGCCCTACTTCGTCACCAACGCCGACAAGATGCGCGTTGAAATGGACGATGCCTACATCCTGATCAACGAGAAGAAGCTCTCCAGCCTGAACGAACTGCTTCCGCTGCTGGAAGCCGTGGTCCAGACCGGCAAGCCGCTTGTCATCGTCGCGGAAGACGTCGAAGGCGAAGCGCTCGCCACCCTCGTCGTCAACCGTCTGCGTGGTGGCCTCAAGGTCGCAGCCGTCAAGGCTCCGGGCTTCGGCGATCGCCGCAAGGCGATGCTGCAGGACATCGCGGTCCTGACCGGCGGTCAGGCGATCTCGGAAGATCTCGGCATCAAGCTCGAGAACGTTACGCTCGCCATGCTCGGTCGCGCCAAGAAGGTGATGATCGACAAGGAGAACACCACCATCGTCAACGGCGCCGGCAAGAAGGCCGACATCGAAGCCCGCGTGGCGCAGATCAAGGCGCAGATCGAGGAAACCACCTCGGACTACGACCGTGAGAAGCTGCAGGAGCGTCTGGCCAAGCTCGCCGGCGGCGTCGCGGTGATCCGCGTCGGCGGCGCGACCGAAGTCGAAGTGAAGGAGCGCAAGGATCGCGTGGATGACGCGATGCATGCGACCCGTGCGGCGGTCGAAGAAGGCATCGTGCCGGGCGGCGGCGTCGCTCTGTTGCGCGCCTCCGAGCAGCTCAAGCGCATCAAGACTGTCAACGACGACCAGAAGACCGGCGTCGAGATCGTGCGCAAGGCGCTCTCCGCGCCGGCCCGCCAGATCGCGATCAACGCAGGCGAGGACGGCTCCGTCATCGTCGGCAAGATCCTCGAGAAGGACCAGTATTCCTACGGCTTCGACTCGCAGACCGGCGAATACGTCAACCTGATCTCGAAGGGCATCATCGACCCGACCAAGGTGGTTCGCGCGGCGATCCAGAACGCGGCTTCGGTTGCTGCACTTCTGATCACCACCGAAGCCATGGTGGCCGAACTGCCGAAGAAGAACGCAGCCGGTGCCGGCATGCCTCCGGGCGGCGGCGGCATGGGCGGCATGGATTTCTGATCCAGGCGTTCAAGCGGTTTCAACAATGCAAAATCCCGGCAGCGATGCCGGGATTTTTTTGTTGTGGGTGAGTTTGCAGTCTGGAAAAAGCCTTTTGAAGCGTCATGCGACCAGTGCCCGGCCGCCCTGCAGGTAACGGCTCTTGCCGATTTCGAAGATAAAATGCGGCGTTGCCCCAGTCGCCTCCCGGGTAAACAGCCCACTGCGCCTGACGCCGCCGATCTTGGTCATCGCGCCCTGGGAGCGCCAGTTCTGCTCGCCCACCCAGAAGATCACGGTATCGACGAACGTAAAGGCGTGATCGAGCATCAGCCGTTTGACTTCGCGATTGGTTGTGCCGCCCCAATGGCTGCGGGCGATGAAGGTCCAGCCGATCTCGATTTCGCTTCGCCCGGCGTCATACCCATAATGGCGGCTTGAGCCGATCAGCCGGCTGGTCGGCCGGTCGACGAATACAAATCCCGTCCTGGAGGCGACCGCACCGTCGAAATACTCCCTGAATGCCGGCTCAGTGTAGCGATCGGAACGGGGATGCACTTTCCAGATTTCCGGATCGGAGCCGGCAGCGAACAACTCCGCCCAATCGCCCGACGTCACCGGTCTTACGATCACGGTCGGGCCCGTCAGCGTCGGTTGAAAATCAGGTTGGGACATGCCGAGGTGATAGCGTCGTTCGGTCTCGGAGCGCAAGCCGCGAGTCGGACCTACGAGCAATCGATTCCGCGAGCGCCCTGCGCCGCTCAGTCTATACTTGCCACAACGGCCAACCGCCTGATGCCCCGGTTCCGATAGGCATTCAGGAAAGCGTTGTAATCCCGAAAGGATACGCAGCCGTTGGAATCACCCCTCGGACCGAGCATGAAGGTATGCGCGAGCAGACCTGCGCGTCCGTAAATTGCCTCTTCGCCGCCGACGGGATTGAGCCGCAACGCCGGCACGCCGTGAAACAGCGCCTCGCGTGGCGTCAGCTCGTAAAGATGCGGCGGCGTTACGCCCCGCATTCTGATCCTGGCCGAGCGCGGATCGTCGAGGCTTGAACCGAGGCCCGAATGCGCTTCCAGCTTGGTACCGTCGGGCAGGTAAACCATGTGCGCGGAGATGTCATAGACCGCGGTCGATTGATCGTAGCGCGGCTGGGTACCTTCCAGCGCGAGATTCCGGTTCGGTCCAAGCGATGATGTGCTGCTGGCGTCGGCGGAAGCGTAAGCCAGCAGCGAACTCTTAGGTTGCGGCTTGCCCCACAACCTCTCAACGATCGAGGGCTTGTCCGCGGACGCGATCGACATCACGGCCGCCTTGGCGCGTTGCGCCATGTCGCGGATGGCAGCGCCTGGACTTTTCGCCGGCGGCGCCTCGGCGGGACGCGACGCTGGCGCGACGGCGGCAACCTGCACCGGCGCGGGCGGCGACGACATCGGCCTGGGCTTTGGCGCTTCCGCCGATTTCGGTGCGTCGGTCCGCGGCTTCGGCGCTTCCGCCAGCTTTGGCGCGTCCGTCTTCGGCTTCGGAGCTTCCGCCAATTTGGCTGCGTCGGTCTGCGACTTCGACACCTCGCCTTGCGCGGCCGCCGCCGCAAAGCGATCATCGAACGAGATCGACGGGCCCGGCGGGACCGTTGCGGGCGCGGCAACCGCCGGCGGCGACTCCACCACAATCGTGCTGTTGGCGACCGTCAGCGCGTTCCGAACCGCAGACGCCGGTCGCTTGACGGAAGCCACATCAAAATTGCCGCCGGACACGGCCGGGTAAATGCTGGCTCCGAAAACATTGGCATAGACGGTCCAGACACACCCCAGCACGAGGCAGCCAACGGCCACGCCGCCGAGGAAATTGCGGGAACTGGCTTTCCGGGCTGAACGTCTGGGATGGTGGGCCGTAAAACCATAACACGCACGCGTACTGGTACTCATTCGCCTTGCATCCAGAGTGATTCCACTTTGTTCCCCTTGCAAGCAGCGTTCGATCACCGGTGTGCCGACGGCACCATCGAACGCAAGCCCGCGCACGATGCGCCGCTTAAGTTCCAGCGGAGCATCTCGCAGAGGCGCGAAGCGTCATTAAGGCGACTTTTAGTTAAATGCAGATTAAGTGCAGGCAGATGTAGGGCGCGGCTAATGCCGGCTCGCTTCGGGACAAAGCGACCGCCTCAAAAATGCCTGATTCTGCCATCCCTGCGCGCCCACCACGCCCCGTCCTACTCCAGCTCGGGCGGCGGGGAACGGTCGAGCACGTCGCCCCTGGCGCCATCAAGCAGTTCAAGCGCGTAGGTTTCGATCGTGAGCGGTCCGCGCTTGCGCGGCAGCTCGGCGACCTGTTCGACCCGCGTGAATATTTGCTTCAACTGCGGGTGCCCCCCGGGCCGCACCTCGTCGACATACAGGAGCTTGCCTGCAAGCAGCGCCGGATCCGGTTCAGGCATGTTGACCCAACGGATGCGCTGGGTTTGCTGCGCCACACAGGTGCCCTTCGGCAGATAGAAGGCAAGCCAGCCGGTGGTGCCGTAATCCGGCGCCAGCACGCACCCAGCGCCGACGCGCAGGCGGACCGCCTCGATCCCGGCGGCGAGTTCGCGCCAGCCGACGCCGACGCTGCGCACGGTGGCGTCGCGGCGATAGCCTGACAGCAAGCCGGTATTGGCCTGCATGATCAGAAGCGCAAACATCAGGATGCCGATCGGCGAAGCCCAGCGCGCGCAAAAATCGACCACGCGCTGCGGGCGCCTGTCCCAGCGCACGAGGTGGGCGGCAACCGCGGCTGCGATCGCGAAGGCGGGATAAACCGGCGCGAACCAGTTCGCCTCGACGCGGGCGTGCAGCGAGTGCCAGACGAAATACAGCGTGATGGTCCAGAACGTCACGTTGATCAGCGTGCGCGCGGCCAGCGCGCCGGCATTGCGCCTGAGCAGCGCGTAAAGCCCCATCGCGCCGAGAAACCATACCAGCGGGGTTGCGAATGCGATCTGGGTCGGAATCAATTCGCCGATGAACGCCGGCCTGAAATCCGCGATCCGCGCGCGGCCGATCTGCTTGATGAAGGAGACCCAGTGGTGATCGGCATTCCAGAAGATCACCGGTGCAAATATCGCCAGCGCAATGATACCGCCCAGATATGGCCAGGGCGAAATCAGCCAGCGCCGCAGTTTAGGCACCGTCACCAGCCAGACCAAAATCGCCGGGCCGAAAAACAGCGCGGTGTATTTCGACAGCAAGGCGGCACCGACCGCACCTCCGACCGCAAGCCACCATGCGCCGCGTCCGGTCTCCAGTACCTTGGCGAGAAAGAACAGAACGAAGCTCGAGGCTACCAGCAGCGGCGCGTCCGGCGTGACGATCATGGTGCCGACCGCTGCCATCAGCGTCGCGTTGAGCAGCAGCGTCGCGGTCGAAGCCAGGCGATGGCCTCCGAACAGGATTGCCGTGGCGCGATAGACCGCCCAGCTCATCGGCAGCGCCAGCAGGATCGACACTAGGCGCACGCCGAGTTCGGTGTCGCCGGCGATCATGGTGCCCAGTCTGATCACCAGCGCGACACCCGGCGGATGATCGTAATAGCCGCCGGCGAGATGCTTCGACCACATCCAGTAATAGGCCTCGTCGAAGGTCAGCGGGGTCGAGGCCGCGGCCACCAGCCGCAGCGCCACCAGCGCCAGTATCGTCAGAACCGTGCCGCGGACGAGCCGCACATCGTACGGGCTCATTGCAGTTTCATCGCCTGCGCCAGACGAATAGTCCGGACATGGCATAATTCCACACCACGCCCATCAGCGCGCCCGCAGCACCCGCCAGCCACCAGATCGGTGTCTGATCGTAAACCGAGAACGCCACGCCGACATTGGCCGCGAGGCCGACGCCGCATACCAGATAAAACAACAGCAATCCCCGCAGAATGGCAAAGCCCCTCAGCCGTTGGTCGCGGTAGGTGAGAAAATTGTTCAAGATGAAATTGCTGGTCATGGCCAGCAGCGCGCCGCAGGCTTGCGCTTGCGGAAACGGCAGACGAAACCCTTCGAGCGCGACGAACAGTGCGGCGAAATGCACCAACAGTCCGATCGATCCGACCGTCGCGAACAACAGGAAGCGCAGCGAGACCACATCATGGGTCAGCTTTGCCAGCACGAGGCCGAGGAAATCCAGCGCCACCATCGAATCCAGTTTGCTCTCGCCGTGCAGCCGCGAGCCGAAGCTGTAGGGAATTTCGACAATCCGCAAATTCCCGCGCGCGGTGGCGACGATATCGAGCAGGATCTTGAAGCCCTGGGTCGAGAGCTGGGGCGCCAGCTGCTCAAAGCGATCGCGGCGGATCATGAAGAAGCCGCTCATGGGATCGGCAATCTTGACCCGCAGCACGCGCTTTGCAACTTCCGTCGCCAGCGCGCTGGCTCCGGCGCGCTGCTTGTTGAAGCTGTCGGCGCTGCCGCCTTCGACATAGCGGCTGCCGACCACGAGATCGGCTGAACCAGCTTGCAGCAGCGCCAGCATTTTCGGCAGCTGCGTCTCGTCATGCTGCAGGTCGGCATCGATCACGGCGGCGCACGGCGCGCTGGAAGCCAGGATGCCTTCGATACAGGCGCCGGACAGGCCGCGCCGTCCGATCCGCCTGATACAGCGAACGCGGGAATCCTGACGCGCCAGCTCTCGAACCACTTCCCAGGTGCCGTCCGGGGAATTGTCATCGACAAAGATGACTTCCCACGCCACCGCGGCGAGCGCGGTCTCCAGCCGCCGAAACAGCGTGGTGACATTCTCGCGCTCGTTGAAGGTGGGCACCACGACCGAAAGCTGCGGCAAACCCACGGTCAGCGGCGGGTTTTCGGGGCCCGGTCTGATGGCTTCATTCATGCCGCCAGCGTATATCCGCAGCCCCCGGCGATGCCAAGGCGCAGCTCCACAAAGCCAGTGGGCAAGACCAGGTGCCAGGACGAGACGAGGTGCCAAGACCGCGGCAGGAGGACCTCAAACGGGCCAAACCAGCCCTAAAATGCCAACGACCACGAACAACAGGCGCGCGTACATCCGGCGCAGCCGAGCTATTCAGTGGTCGTCCCAGCGCCGGAGCTATGAAGCATTAACGTCGCCGTTGGGG
>JAJYAH010000186.1 GCA_021779635.1 Pseudomonadota bacterium
TACCGCGCTGATTGGCATCCATAAGGACTGTTACAGCGCAATCAACTTAACCCAACAAGACGGTCCCCACCGGAGGAAGACGGATCAGCAGAGCGCATTTTTTTGCAGAACGAACCCAATTTGACTGGTTTCGATGGAATTATCTCCGGGTTCAGGCAGGATGGCCCCTATCACAAGCGTCCAGGCTTCGATCAGATCGCCCAGGGCATGGGCGGGTTGATTTGCCGATCGCAGGCGGCGGGCCAGGGCCGATGCGGGTCGGCATTCCTTTCGCAGCCTTGCAGCCGGGCTTCTCTGTGCGAGCGGCATGCCCGCGCGCGAGCGGCTCAAGACCCACATCCGCTTCGAGTGTTCAGAGCCCGTATAAGTCCATGAAACAAATCTCTACACCAAGTGAGAGCGGGCATGGCAAAGTGCGACCAAGCTGAAGGTCGACAGAGCACCGAAGCGGAAACAATTAGCAAACAAAAAATAGTAGTAAACGAATGTGCACGTATAAACTGCATGTCGCTGATCGGGGGACATGTTTTGGCAGAACGAAGCCAAACCGAATCAATGGTAGCTCCGGCAACATCGTCTGGATGATTCGGGAAATTCGGCAGGTCAAAGGGTCGGGGGACGCCATCCGCAATGTAAAGGGCCCGAGGACAACATGCTGGTCGCCGCCACCAAGAGATCCGTGCTCTCCATAATCAGGTCGTGTCCCCGGTGGTGGCTTTGCGGTGGTCACCGGCAGGTCTCCGGTAGGATCGGGTTGCGACACGCGAACGCAATCGACGAACCACCGATGACCGACGATATGATGAACCTGCGCACACTCGTAGAGGAGACCCCCGACGCCGACCTGCTGCGCGAGATGATCGGCTTTGCCGCCCAGCGTCTGATGGAGCTGGAAGTCGAAGGCCAGACCGGGGCCCCGAACGTCTGGCCCAGCGCAACGGCTACCGCGACCGGATTTGGGAAACCCGCGCCGGCGCAGTCGAACTGCGCATTCCCAAGCTGCGCAAGGGCTCCTACTTCCCGGGCTCTCTGGAGCCGCGCCGCATGGCCGAGAAGGCGCTCACCGCCGTGGTGCAGGAAGCCTATCTGCAGGGTGTTTCGACCCGCTCCGTGGACGATCTGGTGCAGGCGATTGGGATCACAGGCATCTACAAAAGCCAGGTCAGCCGGCTCGGCGGCGAGATCGACGAGAAGGTGAAGGCCTTCCTCGCCCGTCCGATCGAGGGTGACTGGCCGTATTTATGGATCGACCCCACCTACGTCAAAGTGCGCCAGAATGGCCGCATCGTATCTGTCGCAGTGATCGTCGCGGTCGGCGTCAACAGTGACGGCCGGCGCGAGGTTCTCGGCATGGATATTGGCCCGTCCGAAGCCGAGACTTCTGGACCGCATTCCTGCGCAAGCTGGCCCGCCGCGGCCTGCGCGGCGTCAAGCTGGTCGTGTCCGACGCACATGAGGGCATCAAGACCACCGTGGCCAGGGTTACTCAACGCCAGCTGGCAGCGTTGCCGCGTCCACTTCATGCGCAACGCGCTGGCGCATGCCGGCAAGGGCGGCCGGCGCGTCGTCTCCGCCTTTATCGCCACAGCGTTCGCCCAGGACGATGCCGAGGCGGCAAGAGCCCAGTGGCGCAAGGTCGCCGATCAGCTCCGCCCCAAGCTGCCCAAGCTTGCTCGCTTCCTCGACGAGGCAGAGACCGATGTGCTCGCGTACATGACCCCAGCACAGGACCAAGTTGCACTCGACCAACCCGATCGAACGCCTCAACGGCGAGATCAAGCGGCGCACCGAGGTGATCGGGATATTCCCCAACGAGGACGCCATCGTCCGCCTCGTCGGCGCAATCCTGCTCGACCAAAACGATGAATGGGCCGTCCAGCGTGCCCGTTACATGACGCTGGAAAACATCGCGTCGTTGAGCGATGATCCCATTTGTCAGCTTTCCGGCTATCGCCAACTGACGAGCCCGGCTCTTGCCGGCGAACGCGGTGCCCCACCGCCAGTTACACCACGCCGGGGGACACGATCCATCATCAATGGCGGCGGCAAGTGGGTCAAAGTGTCGGTTGAGGCTGATCTGGTCTATAGACCATCCTGATTGCCGCGGAAAATGCCTCCTGGCGGGCGGTCAAAACAGGAGAAACCCCGGCTTGGTTGGATTGCAAACCGCCGAAACCGCGGATCGAAGCGCTTCGCGTAGTCGCGATGAACGCCTCAAACTCTTGGGCAATGATTTCAATGACTTTGGCGGAGACGGAGGGATTCGAACCCTCGATACCCTTTTCAAGGTATGCTCATTTAGCAAACGAGTGCCTTCAGCCGCTCGGCCACATCTCCGGTAACATAAGGATATGCCCGACGCGGTGGCGTGCCGCAAGCCGCCTTTTTAGGGAAGGCGGCCGTTTGATATCGCGCGGCAATCCCGGCGCTTGGGCGATCCTAGCGGTTGAGTATGAGTTCCGCTATCGCGGCCGTCGATTCGACGAATTCCAGCGGGCAATCCTTAGCCGCCAGCTTCAACAGGCGCGTCGCTTCCGGCTTGTTTTTCTTGAGCAGCGCGAATTCGCCGCTGTAAAAATTGGCTTCGCAGGTCTGCGCCGCCTGTTTCTTCGGATCCTGGTCAGCGGCCGCGGCAATCGTTTGGGCGGCGCTCAGTTCGCCGAGGAATTGCCGGACAACCGGCGCCGGCCACGCAGTCATGTCCAGTTGTTTTGAAGTTTCGGCCAAACGATTCGCGACTCCGTTGCGGTGCTCGGAAAGATCGAGCCAAAGTGCCGTATAGGGGTCCTTCGGGTTGATCTCGTTTGCCTTCTTGAAATCGGCCTGGGCGTCCGCGGTGCGGCCGCCGAGCAGAAAGTACGTGACACCCCGGTTGAAGTAAGCAAAGGAATCGCCGGGGTCGAGCCGGATCACTTTGTCAAAATCATCGAGGGCGCTGGGGTTGTTGCCCTTGATATAGGACAGGCGGCCCCGAACGAAATAGGCCTTGGCATAGTTGGGGTCGAACCGGATCGAATCGTTCAAGTCGGCCATGGCGCGGTCGAAGTCGCCCATGCGCTTGTACAAGTCTCCCCGGGAGAAATAGGCGATGGCGTAGGTGGGGTCGAGCTGGATCGCCTGGTTGAAGTCGGCCAGGGCGTGATCGAATTCACCCTTGGCTTTGTACAGATTGCCCCGCTCGCTAAAGGCCCATGCGCTTTTGGGATCGAGCCGGACTGCGTCATTGAAGTCACCGAAAGCGCGGTCGAAGTCGCCTTTGTTCAGATAGGCGTTGCCGCGATTGATGTAGGCCGGCGCGTAAGCGCTATCGACCCGGATGGCTTCGTTGCAATCCAACAAGGCGTGATCCGGATCCTTTTTGGCCCACCACCATCCGCAGCGATTGCTGAGTGCGGCTGCGCGGGCAGGTCCCGTCACCTTGGAGTCCTGGATGACGCGGTCGCATGCCGCGATGCCTTGATCGGCCTTGCTGATCGCCCCGACGAACTTGCACTGGTCAAGATCGCTTTGATTGTCGGCCAGAACCGGACTTGAGAAAGCAAACGATGTAGCCAATCCAGCGAGTAGCACTGAAAAGCGCATTTTTCCTCCCCTTACTCCGGTGCGGCTGATGGTGCCGATATCCAGCCGACTACCTACGTCGGCAGGCGGCCGTCGTGCAACAACCTTAAAGCGCTCGATCGCAGCGGAGGTACACGATCATGCGAACGCGCGGCAGCAGCGGACCCCCGACCGATCCGCAAGGTCACGCAACCGGAGCGAACGCTCGCGCCCCCCTCTCGTCGAGCGCAGGTTGGCCATCGCGCAGCATTCTTTGAGATGGTCTTATTATTGTCGCGCTGGATCGGACCCTGACGGCGGTGCTGAAGGCAATAAAGGGGGGCACCGCGGGCAATAAGGGGTGAGGATGATTTCGCAGCGGCTCCGATTCGAAGCTTCGATAGGGTCCCGTGCGGAGTTCCTCATCCGTGGCTTCGCCCGCGCGGCCGCGTCCCCGAAAACCGAAATGTGTCTCTTGAAAGGCCGGAAATACACAAAAATGTTATGAAGAAACAGTGATTTAAGGGGATTTCGAGGCCGATCGAACGGCGTCGGCGATGTGTGCAATTTTGCAACACACTCCGGAAAAACAATGAGATGCAGTGCGGCGGGCCATTCTTTCAATTGCGCTTTGAGAGGCGGGAGGTAATTCTGAATCCATCGAGAGATAGGCAACGACGTTTTACAGAACCACAAGGGGGAATATGAATATGAATAGTAAGACTCTACTAGCAGCGGCAGGGATTGCGGCGGTCGCTTTCTCGCCGGCATACGCCACCGAGGGCGGCGATCAAATGACGAAGCCCGGTGCGTTCATCGGATCAAGCGCCGGCGTTCCGCCGCCGGGCATCTACATGTTCAACCAGGTGTTCACCTATCAAGCCAATCTGGCTGGGCCAGGGACCGCGGCACTCAATCCTCCTGGCACACACAAGACCGGCGTTCAGGCGGCGGTCGACGTTCAAGGCTTCCTGTTCGTTCCCGGCTGGACTTTCCTGGGTGCGAGCTATGACGCTGTCATCGTGCAGCCGTTTGTCATGCAGAGCCTCGGCAATCCGATTAACGCCCAGGCTGCCGGCATGTTCAATACCTACGTCGTGCCGGTGGAATTGAGCTGGAAGCTCGGAACCAGCGGCTTTGCCGTCAAGACCGGTCTTGGTATCTACCTCAATGACGCAACGGTAAACGGCGCAAATGGTCTTGGCGGCCAAGGTAATCCATACTGGACGTACCAGCCCGAATTGATCCTGTCGTACCTGAAGGACGGATGGAACCTGACCGCTGCCATTTACGCAGAGTTCAATACCGCCAACACGGTCACCCACTACACGACGGGCGACCTGCTCCACGCAGACTTCACTGCGACCAAGACCATCGGCAAGTGGACGTTTGGTCCTGTTGCCTACTACGTCGGCCAGGTCAGCAATGATTCCTGCCCGACCTCCTGTATCGCCACTGGCGAAAGCACGTTGCTCCACTCCCAGAGATATGACGTTTGGGCAGTCGGCGGTCTCGTAGGATATGACTTCGGACCGGCGAGCTTGTCGGTTTGGGCTACCCAGGAAGTGTCGGCCAAAGCTTCCAATGCCGCCGCTGCCGCAGCGGGTGGAGATCCTTCGGTAGTCGCTGAGGGCACGACGGTGTTTGCAACGCTCAGCTATCGCCTCTGGGCGCCGGATGAGCCGACCAAGCCCGCGATGTACCACAAGTAAGGAATACGATGCGTGTTCCCCTTTCGGCAGACGGTTGACCGTCTATCGGGAGGGGACATTCTTTTGGGATGCTGACAGAGCCTCCGTTCCGATTGAATTGGAACGGAGGCTCTGTCTTTAGTGGCGGCGGCATGATCGCGCGGGAACCCCCGGGGCGAAACGTCTGGACTGATGATGGGAATAGCTAGAAGTGTCGCCGTTGCCACGGCATTCGCGTGCATGATCGCTCAGGTCTTTGCCGCCGAGCGGAAATACGGACCCGGCGTCACCGATACCGAAATCAAGATTGGGCAGACGATGCCCTATAGCGGTCCGGCCTCGTCCTATTCAACGGTGGGAGTAGCGCAGGCCGCCTACTTCAAGATGTTGAACGAAAATGGCGGCATCAACGGCCGCAAGATCAATCTGATCTCGCTTGACGACGGCTACAGCCCGCCGAAGACCGTGGAGCAGATCCGAAGGCTGGTTGAGAGCGATGAAGTGCTGATGATCTTCCAGTCGCTCGGAACGGCACCGAATGCGGCGATCCAGAAATATCTGAACCAGAAAAAGATCCCGCATCTGTTCGTTTCCTCCGGCGCGTCGCGCTTCAACGATCCGGCCAATTTTCCCTATACGACGGGCTGGTCGCCGAACTATGCTTCGGAGGCTCGCGTCTACGCGAAGTATATTCTGGGCAACATGCCCGACGCAAAAATAGCGATCCTTTGGCAAAATGACGATCTGGGCCGGGACTATCTCGGCGGTTTCAGGCAGGGGCTGGGAAACAGGGCCGACAGGATGATCGTCAGGGAGGCTTCGTTCTCCGTCACCGATCCAACGATCGAATCGCAGATCGTGACGTTGAAAGAATCCGGCGCCGATCTCCTCTTCATCGTCGCGACCCCGAAAGCCGCCGCGCAGGCGATCCGCGGCGCGCACGAACTCGATTGGCATCCGGCCCGGTTTCTCGTCAATGTCGCCTCATCGGTCGGAGCGGTTCTCAAGCCCGCCGGTCTCGAAGCCTCCAGGGGGATCATATCGGCGGCCTATCAGAAAGACCCGAACGATCCGCAGTGGAAGGATGACCCGGCGGTAAAGGACTGGAACGCCTGGATCGATCGCTACCTGCCGCGGGCGGACAAGACCGATTTCTTCAACGTCTACGGCTACAATTCCGCGCAAACGCTGGTGGAAGTCTTGAAGCGCTGCGGCGATGATCTGACGCGCGAGAATGTCATGAAACAGGCAACGAGCCTGAACACGACGCTGCCCATGCTGCTGCCGGGCGTGAAGCTTTCGATGTCACCGACCGATCTGCGTCCGATGAAACAAACCTGGCTGCAGAGATTTGACGGCGAACGATGGCGGCTGTTCGGCGACGTGGTCGACGTGACGAAATGAGCCGTGCCGGGATATCGCCAGCTTCTTCCGGCGAACCGGCATAAGACCCCGGATCAGGTCCGGCGGGACGCAGGCTCTCGCTCGAAAGCGCTCTATTCCTCGCCCGCGCCGCGATGCAGGTCGGCCTCGATCTGCAGCCGCGTTCCGCCGCCGAATCGCGCCCGGTAGACCTGCAAATTCTCCATCACCCGCTGCACGTAATTGCGGGTCTCTGCGAACGGGATCTGCTCGACCCAGTCGACCGCGTCGACCTTGGGATTGCGCGGATCGCCGTAGCGTTCGATCCATTTCTTGACGCTGCCGCGGCCGGCATTGTAGGCCGCGAATGTCATGATGTAGGAGCCGCGATAATCCTCGATCAGGCCGCCCAGTTCGGCGGCGCCGAGGGCGGCGTTATAGACCGGATCGCTCTTCAGCCGGCCGAGGTCAAAGCCGGCACCGTATTTCTTGCAGACATAACGGCCCGCATCCGGCGTCACCTGCATCAGGCCATAGGCTTGCGCGGGCGAGACATCGGCAGGATTGAACGCGCTTTCCTGCCGGGCGATGGCAAAAACAATGCTCTGCTCGATCTCGGGCCCGATCGACCTGAACGGCGGAATCCCGGTCACCGGATAGGCGTAGAAATCGAACGGCAGCCCGCGATTGAGCGCGGCCTTGCCGACCAGCAGCATGCCGCGTGCGTCGCCGTTGCGGGAGGCCAGTTCGCCGAGCCCGACCAGCGCGTCGGGGTCGCCGTTTTCGCCCATGTCGGCGAAAATCGGGATCGCGATTTCGCGTTCGTCCAGCGCATACAGCAACTGCACCGCGCGCACGATCTCCAGCCGTTCGATCCCGCGTCCGCGGGCGGCCGGCGCGCCGTTCAGCTCGATCTGCGGAAGTCCCAGTTTCGCGCGCGCCAACTGACCATAGTAGCTCGTCGAGTGCTCGGCGGCCGCCGCATAGGCGGCGCGGGCGTCCTGGGATCGGCCAGCCGCTTCGGCGGCCCGGCCTTGCCAATAGCCGGCGCGCGCGAGCGCGGTCGGGTTGACGCTGCCGACGCCGATTCGCGCAAAATGCTGCGCGGCCGTTGCCGGATCGGCCAGAAAGCGCAACGCAATCCAGCCCGCGGTGAATTCCTGCTCGGTCTTGTAGATATCGCGCGCGGGCAGGGCGGCGTCGCGCGCGATCAGATAGGCGGTGCGGTTCTCGCCGACGTCGAGCATTTTGCGCGACAGCAATCGCCGCTCGACCCACCATTCGTCGACATTGTACAGCCGGTCCGGGTTTTTCGGCGCGCTCAGCATCAGTTGCGCGGCCTCTGCGAATTTCTCTTCGCGCCGGAGCAGCTGGATCTTGCTGAAGATGTAGCCGGCATCGCCGTGCAGCTCGCGCGGAACCGCCTCGAGCAGCGCCCTGGTGTTGGAGGCCTTGCGATAGGCGGCAATGCGGGCCTTCGCCAGCGCGACCTCAGCGCTGCCGAGCCGCTTGGCGGCGCGCAGCGCGGCTTCGTGCTCGCTGCCGTAGAGCAGCAGATCCATCCGCGCCTTTTGATCGCCGGGCGTCAGCAGCGCGCCGAACAGATCGAGTGCTGCGTTTTCGGTATCCTCGGACATGGCATCGTTTCGCCAAGCCTCGCGCACCAGGCGCTCCGCATTGGCCCGGTCACCGCGCGCCAGCATCGCGCGCGCCAGCGCGAATCGTCCCTTGGCCGACAGCGGCGATTCGTTTTCAAACCACGCCCATACGGTGGCGTCGTCGCGACGGTCGTCCCACAGTGCTGCTTCGGCGCGCCGGCGCAGGAATGTCTGCGAGGGCCAGCTCGGGTTGGCTGCGATGAAGGCGCGATAGCGCTCGACCGAGGCGCCGTTGTCGTCGCTGCGCAGGATGATCCATTCCGCGAGTTTTCTCGCCACCGGATCCGATATGGCCGCTTCGGCCTGGGTGGCGTCCGCGGGCTTGTGGTTGCGGATCAGCTCGATGACGTTTTCCAGCGCCTCGGCGTCGGCCTGCGAGGTCGACGACGTCGCGGCTACCGCGGCCGGGACAGCTGGCTTGCGCGCTGGCGCGGGCGGCAACGCCGCGTGCCGGCGCGTCGCGGGCTCGATTGCCGGCGCCCCGCCGGACGGCGAGGCCGAGGTATTCCCTGCATTCGGCATGGTCTTGGGCACGACCTTGCGTGCGATCGGGCGCGGTTTCGGCAGTGGAACTTTTGGCTTGGCCGCGGCATCCGCCGCCCATGCCGACAATCCCACGGCCAGCGCCAGGCTTGTCGCCCACACCATCGATCGCAAAGCGGCTGCCCGGGAGAACTGGGTCACGACGTTCCTTCGCGGCGAATCATTCGGTCGCTCGAGCTCTAGGTCTATTTGATTGAATATGTGGACAAAATACCAAATGCGTCGGGATTGAACGTGTCTGCGCCATCACCGCGGCGAAATCGCGGCTGGGTCGGCCAGGGCGGGCCTTTCGCCTGATCGTCAGACCCGATATGAATTGGCATTCGCTGGTTCAGATGGCACGCAAAGGGCGTTCGGAGGGTTTCATGGCAGCCAAGACGAATTTTAGAGGGTCGTTCACTGCCTTGGTCACGCCCTTCAAAAACGGCTCGCTCGATGAGGCGGCCTTCCGTGCGTTGGTGAGCTGGCAGATCGCCGAGGGCACCCACGGCCTGGTGCCGGTCGGCACCACCGGCGAAAGCCCGACCTTGAGCCACGACGAGCACAAGCGCGTCATCGAGTGGTGCATCGACGAAGCGAAGGGCCGGGTGCCCGTGATCGCCGGCGCCGGCTCCAATTCGACCAAGGAAGCCATCGAACTTGCGCAACATGCCGAGAAGGCCGGCGCCGACGCCGTGCTGGTGGTGACGCCGTATTACAACAAGCCCACGCAGGAAGGGCTCTATCAGCACTACAAGGCGATCAACAATGCGATCGGAATTCCGATCATCATCTACAATATTCCCGGCCGTTCGGTGATCGATATGACCGTGGATACCATGGCGCGGCTGTTTGAATTGAAGAACATCGCCGGCGTCAAGGATGCCACCGCAAGCATGGTGCGCGTTTCACAGCAGCGCGCGGCGCTGGGTACGGACTTCAATCAATTGTCGGGCGAGGACGCCACCGTGCTCGGCTACATGGCGCATGGCGGGCACGGCTGCATCTCCGTCACCTCCAACGTCGCGCCGCGGCTGTGTTCCGAATTTCATATGGCCTGGCAGAAGGGCGACGTCGCCACGGCGTTGAAGGTTCACGACAAGCTGATGCCGCTGCACACCAATCTTTTCATCGAATCCAACCCGTCGCCGGTGAAATACGCGCTCTCGCTGCTCGGCAAGATGGATGAGACGCTGCGGCTGCCGATGGTGCCGGTGTCCGAGCCCACGCGCCTGGCGGTGCGCAGCGCCATGGTGCATGCAGGTTTGATCAACTAAGTTTCAGTCCTGCGCCGGGGCTGGATTGGGGCCGTTGCTTGCGGCGGTGGATAGCCAGGGGAGGAAACTGGATGCTCAGGGAATTTC
>JAJYAH010000187.1 GCA_021779635.1 Pseudomonadota bacterium
GCGGCGCGGTCGATCTTCTGCATCACGAAGGCAAGGTCGAAAAGCAGGATCGCGACATGCTCGGCGGGTTGCTGGATCTGCGCGAGCTTCAGGTCTCTGACGTGATGGTTCATCGCACCGAAATGGTCATGATCAACGCCGACCTGCCGCCCGAGGAACTGGTGCGCGAGGTGCTGGCCACCGAATACACCCGGATTCCGCTGTGGCGCGAGAAACCCGAAAATATCATCGGCGTGCTGCACGCCAAGGATCTGCTGCGCGCGATCCGCGCCGCGGACGGCGACACCGCCAAAATCGACGTCTCGACCATTGCGCTGCCGCCATGGTTCGTGCCGGAGATGCGGTCGGTGTCCGAACAACTCAAGGCGTTCCGCCGCCGCAAGACCCACTTCGCGCTGGTGGTCGACGAGTATGGCGAAGTCGAAGGCATGGTGACGCTGGAGGATATTCTGGAAGAGATCGTCGGCGACATTTCCGACGAGCATGACGTGGTGGTGGCCGGCGTCCGCGCCCAGCCCGACGGCTCGGTGGTGGTCGATGGCTCGGTGCCGATCCGCGATCTCAATCGCGCGATGGACTGGCATCTGCCGGACGAAGAGGCGACCACGGTTGCGGGTCTTGTGATTCACGAGGCCCGCTCGATCCCGGAACGTGGCCAGAGCTTTACGTTCCACGGCTTCCGTTTTCGTGTACTGCGCCGCGAGCGCAACCGGATCACCGCCCTTCGGATCGTGGCGGTGCCGCGCGAGGCCGAGGTCGAGGAGAAAAGGCCGAAGCGGGCGGGGACGTCATTCTAGGCGTCGGGCTTCGTAAAAGAGGCCGCGCGCCGTCCGAGGTTCTGCCGCCGGCTTCGCCGGGCTCTTTTCATTTTTTTGCAACCTTGTTTTTCCGGCAACGGTCGGTCATTTTTGTGCGCGTCGACGCCGATGAAAGCGCTGCGTTGCGTCCTGGGGACTGCCGATGAGCCCGATCGCAATCGCTGGCGATCTCAAGACGCATACGCCGCGCGGAAGTCTCGGGACACTGGCGCTCGGTGCACTCGGCGTGGTCTATGGCGACATCGGAACCAGTCCGCTCTACACCATGAAGACGGCGCTCGATTGGGGCGGCGGAGCGACGCCCGAGGTCGCAGTCGGCATGCTGTCCTTGATCGTCTGGACGCTCCTGATAACCACCTCGATCAAATATGTTGCCGTGGTGATGCGGGCCGACAATGACGGCGAGGGCGGCATCGTGGCGCCGATGTCGCTGCTCGGCATCAAGCACGGCAACCGCGCCGGTGTGATCGCGATCGGTGTTTTGGGCGCCGCGTTGCTTTATGGCGACGGAGCGATTACGCTGGCGATCTCGGTGTTGAGCGCGCTCGAGGGGCTCAAACTGCCGGCACCGGGGATCGCGCCCTATGTGGTGCCGCTCTCGGTGCCGCTGGTGGTCCTCGCCACCCTGGCCACGATCATTGCAAGCCAGGCGATCATCAGCGGGTCATTTTCGATGACCCGACAGGCCATGCAACTCGGGCTCTGTCCGCGGTTGCACATTACGCAGACCTCGGCGGAGGGCTACGGCCAGATCTATGTCGGCTCCGTCAACTGGGTGCTGATGGCGCTGACGCTCGGGCTCACGCTGGCCTTTCGTTCCTCCGATAATCTTGCCGCGGCGTTCGGCGTCGCGGTTTCGCTGACCATGCTGCTGACCTCGGTATTGATGTATCTGGTGATGCGGGAAATCTGGGGCTGGAGCCTGCCGGCGAGCCTGCTGGTCGCCGGATCGTTCATCGTCGTCGATCTCTCGTTCGTCTCAGCCAATCTGATGAAGGTATTCGAGGGCGGCTACGTTCCGCTGATCGTAGCTGCCGTGATCTTCTTTCTGATCTGGACATGGCGGCGCGGTCGCCAACTCATGCTGCAGAGGCTCGAGCGCGATACGTTGCCGCTTGCGAGCTTCATCAAGCA
Source organism: Pseudomonadota bacterium (assembly GCA_021779635.1). The sequence continues at coordinate 1,953 of JAJYAH010000187.1, forward strand.
GATTCATGGCAAGTCCCGCGTGCCGGGGACGGCGGTCTACCTGACCAGCCGGACCGATGTGGTGCCGGTTCCCCTGCTGCATAATCTCAAACATAACAAGGTCATCCATCGGCGGATCGTGTTGCTGCATGTCGTGACCGGGAACGCGCCGTACATCGCCGTGGATCAACGCATCCAGGTTACCCATCTGATGGATGATTTTCATTCGGTGGTCATTCGCTACGGCTTCATGGAGCAGCCGGACATCCCGCAGGCGCTCGATGCCTGCGCCGCGCAGGAACTCCGGTTCGATCTGATGGAAACCTCGTTTTTCGTCGGCCGGCTGACGATCGTTCCTGGCGCGGCGCCGCGGATGAGCCGGATCAGGATCAATCTGTTCGAGGCGATGCATCGTAACGCGCTGGCGGCAACCGAATTCTTCCGTATCCCGCCCAATCGTGTGATTGAACTCGGCGGCCAGATCGAGCTTTAGGTTCGACCGAAGCGACCGCGAGCAGGGTCGCTCCGCCGGGCGCCTCTTCTGGTCCGGCGAAAGCCGGTCAGCTGGCCGCTGTCCCAGCCGCGACGGTCGCCTCAAGCGCCGCGAATCGCTGCTGCAGCCTTGCTGTTTCATCTGTCGGCAAGCGCCCGGCACAGCCGGTCATCACGCGGCGCCCACGTTCGAGAAGCCCGCTGCGAATGTCGGCATGCTCAGTGGTGCCTGCGATGTCGTTGAACGCGCGCATTAGCCGCAAGCTGACCGCGACGTCGGCGGCGGCATAGTGCCTGATCTGCTCGAACGCCGTATCGAGCAGGCCGTCGAAGCTCATCCACGGCACGAACAGCCGCAAAACATGCGGCGGCGCGTAATAATGGGTCGGCGGCGGTACACGGCTTAGCCAAAGGATGATGATGCGGCTGAGTTGGTCGACGCAGCTGATTGCCGTGCTTGGGTCGTTGACCGCGGGCGACATCGCGCGCAGCGCGATGTCGACGATCTGGATGATGCCGAACTCGACGTCCTGCTGCATGGTGCGCACCGGACCGATGTCGATAGCGGCGATCAGATGCTGTGCGCGTTCGGCTGGCACGCGTTCCGGCTTCGACACGCGCATCAGCGGAACGCCTGATGGAACGAAGTGGCCGACGCGGCGGTCCAGATGCACGCAAATCTGGTAGGCTTTCGCAAGGGCGACAAGGCGATTGAGATCGACATAGCGGATATAGCCGGATTGTCGATTGAGGATGGGGCCCCCGCGCTCCGCCGAAGACGGTTCGCCGCGATCCGGCAACCGGAACGGGCCTCGCGGGAAGGGCATGAACTCGTCGATCACAAGTTCGGCTTCGCGCGCAATTCGATCCACGATGTGGTTAACGCTGATCGAGCGGGAAATGTGGTTGATGAAATAAATCAGCCACCCCACGCAGACCAGCGCGAGCACCATGGCTCCCGTCACGGTCGCGACGGGTACGAACGGGTGCGGCAATGTGCGTGCGGCGGGCAGCGCCGCCATGCAGTAGGTGAACGTCCCCAGGAAGACACCGAGCGTTCCCTGCGTGGTGCGGTCCCGGACGAAGCTGATCAGGATGCGCGGCGAGAATTGCGTCGATGCGAGCGTGAGCGTCATCAGCAGGATCGCGAACACGATCGACACCACCGTCATGATCGAGGTGGCGATGCTGCTGAGGATGACCTGCGCGACGCCTGGATCCTGGTGCGAAGGAAACAGAGTGCTGGGAATCCAGGCGCTGATCCCCGGTATTGTCTCTTCCAGCGACGACAGCACCGCGCCCGCGGCCCCCAGGACCATGGCGATTGCCATCGGCCGAATGAGGAAGCCGCCACGAAGCGCGTACATCGCGGAACGGAAGAGGACTGGCAGGCGCTCAAACATTCGTATGCCCCGGGGCCGGTTCAGGCGCCCCAAGGGTCTCACCGGCTTGGGCCAACTTCAACCAATACCAGCCGATCGGCCCGGACAGGTTCGCAGCAAACCCTGCGGTATGCCGGGCGCTACGGTGCGCCAGGCGCTTCCGTACAATCGCCTGCGGGATCATGATGTCCGCGATTGCGATTTTTCCGGCCAGCTGTCCTGCCAGTCGCAATCATCAATTTAAAGGCAGGTGGACTCCGGTGCCGATTTTGACGACGATTCCAGTCGCCAAAAGCAGCAGGATGCACATCAGCGGGGAATATGGATCGGTAGTATTATCACCCTGAGAATGATCTTTCATGACCGCACCAAAATGAACAGGATGGCCAGCCAGTCGCGGGCTGGTTTCTGCAGCCAATATGATGAGGGGTGGCGTAGGAATTCCAGACGACCGGGACACTTCCGTCATAAAGGCAAAATAAGGGTCGGCAGCGCCTCCGCGAGCAGGATATTCCGGCGTACCGGCCGACGTTTCCAGGATGAGCCGGGCGGGTTATCCGGTGCCCCCGGCCTCTCCCGGCGCCTGCGCCTTGATCGCCAGGGCGTGCACCGAGCCGGCGAGTTCCGCCGCCAGCAATGCATTAATCATGCGGTGGCGCTCGATCCGGCTCTTCCCTTTGAAGGCGGTCGATACAATATAGACCCTGAAATGCGTCTCGCCGCCCGGCCTGTGGCCGGCGTGGCCCTCGTGCAGATGTGATTCATCCGTGACGTCGAGGCTTTCCGGCGCGAAAGCTTCACGCAACTTGTTTGTGATAGTGTGCTTGACGGTTTGATGAACGCTCATGGCGGGGCAATACGTCCGTGACCGTGTTTCGTCAATGGCGCATCGAGAGTGAGGGTTTCGCAATGTCAAGACTTGAAGCCTTGTCCATAGCGTTGTCATAGTCCGCCAATGCCGATTGATTCCTCAAAATTCTTCGACTCCATTCGTATCAAGCCCAACAAGCTGAGCGCGAAGCAGCAGGCCCAGGCGCGCGAAGAATCCGCCATGTGCGAATGGCCCGACTGCAAGAACAAGGGTCCGCATCGCGCGCCCAAGGGCCGTGCCAACGACAAGGAATACTGGCACTTCTGTCTCAATCACGTTCGCGAATACAACCAGTCCTACAATTTCTTTTCCGGCATGAACGCGGATGCGGTTGCGCGGTACCAGAAGGATGCGCTGACCGGCCACCGCCCGACCTGGAAGATGGGCGCCAACACCAGCGCCAAAAAGGGCAAGGGCAGCCCCGAGGCCGATCTGGAAGGCGCGTCCGATCCCTTCAGCATGTTCAGCGAGCTCAATGGCCGCGGCAGCTGGCGGCCGGGTCCGGGCGCCGAGGCCAAGGTCGAAACCCGGAAAATATTCAATGCCGAGCGCAAGGCGCTGCAGGTGATGGGGCTCGGCTCCGATGCGACGCTTGAAGTGGTCAAGGCGAAATACAAGGCGCTGGTGAAGCAGCATCATCCCGACGCCAATGGCGGCGACCGCTCCACCGAAGACCGCCTGATCGAAATCATCAAGGCCTATAATTATCTGAAGACCGTGGTGCGCGGCGCAAGCTGACCGCGACCGCACGTTTCAGGCCATTTTCCGAATCCGGCCAAGTAATCGTCGAGCCGCGGGTCTCAATCCGGCATCGGACCGATATAGGCCGAACTTGGCCGTATCAGCCGGCCGCCCCGCTGCTGCTCGCGGGCGTGCGCCGTCCATCCCGCGGAACGGGCCACCGCGAAGATCGGCGTGAAGGCCTGCCGCGGGATTGCCAAGGCGTCAAGCAGGATGGCAGTGAAGAACTCCACATTGGTGTCGAGCGGACGATCCGGCTTTTCGCGCCGCAACGCCTCGCGGATATAGGCCTCGACTTCACCTGCGAACGGAAGATCCGTACCGTTGACGGCGAGCCGCTCGATCGCGCCTTTCAGCACATCGGCGCGCGGATCGCGGACGCGATAGATACGGTGGCCGAAACCCATCAGCCGTTCGCCACGCGCCAGCGCGCTGTCGACCCACGGTTTGATGCGCTCGCGGCTGCCGATGGCATCGAGCATTTCCAGCACCGGCTCCGGAGCGCCGCCGTGAAGCGGCCCTGTCAGCGCGCAATATCCCGCCGTCACTGACGCGAACAGGTCGGCTTGCGTCGAGGCCACAACGCGGGTGGTGAACGTCGATGCATTCATGCCGTGGTCGCACACCGTCACGAGATAGGCGTCGAGCGCGGCGACCTCGCGTGCGTCGGGCTTGCGGTTGAGCAGCATCGACAGCGTATCGGCGGCATGGCTCGCGGTCGGATCGGGCGCGACGGGGTCGAAGCCGGCCGCGCGCTGCACCAGCGCGCCCGCGATCACGGCAAACGCACCGACAATCGTCGCCTCATGCGGCAATCCGCTTTCCGCCCGCAAGCCGGCAATGGCGGCCCGGAAACCGTCGACGATCGACAGGCCGCGTGTGCTTCCCAGCAAGTCCGGAAGCCGGGCGAAGGCGCGTTCGCGGGCCGCACCGAGGGCGGCGCGCACGCTGGCCTCGCCGACCGGCTGGCCGGTTCCTCCGCTCCACAACCGCGCGGTCACGCCTTCGAAGCCGGTCTGGTGCACGAGGTCGCCGATCCGTTCGCCAGCGATGATCAGTTCGCCACGCTCGCCATCGACATGGCTCAGCACGGTTTCGGCAGCGGCAATGCCGTCCAGCCCGATCGGGGTTTTGGAAAGTATGTTCATGGTCGGCCTCCTGATGAGGCTCTAAACGTCAACCTTCTCGACAGATTGATCAATCTTGATTATATAAATCAATATGAAAAAATCCGCCGCGCTTTACCTGTCCGCCCGCGAGGCTTCAGCGGAGCTCGCCATCTCGCCGGCCACGCTCTACGCCTATGTCAGCCGAGGATTGATCCGCTCCGAGCCCTCGTCGGATTCGCGAAGTCATCGCTACCGGGCGGAGGATATCCGCAGCCTCAAGGAACGGCGCACCCCGTCGCCGGAGCCGCGCGGGCTGCGCAGTTTCGATGCCGATTTGCCGGTGATGGATTCGGCGATTGCAACCATCACCGAGGACGGCCCGATCTATCGCGGCGTCAACTGCATCGAGCTTGCGGAAACCGACACGCTCGAACATGCCGCGACGCTGCTGTGGGACGTGACCGGCGTCGATCCGTTTTCCCATGACAATTGCCCGCTGGTGTCAGCCGACATGCGCGCCGTCGCTGCCGCCGCGCAAGATGCCGCGCCGATCGATCGCACCATCGCCGTGCTGGCGCTGGCTGCGAGCGCCGATCCGCGGGCTTTTACCCGCGCCGCCGACGGGCGCGCGATGGTCGGCGCGCGCATCCTGCGTCTGGTGGTCGCGACCATGTTGAACGGCACGCCATCGGCCGAACCGCTGCATCTGCAGATCGCGAGGGCATGGGCGCCGGCCAACAAGCATGCCGCCGATTTGATCCGCCGCGCGCTGGTGCTGCTGGCGGATCATGAACTGAACGCCTCGACCTTCACCGTGCGCTGCGCGGCTTCGACCGGATTGAATCTCTATGATGCGATGATTGCCGGCCTGGTGGCGCTCAAAGGCCCAAAACACGGCGGGGCGGGCGTCCTCGCAGCGCAGCTCGTGCGGGCTCTGGTTGACGGCGATGTGGCTCCCGTGATCCGGGAGCGCGTTGCGCTCGGCGAGCGCTTTGCCGGCTTCGGCCATGGCGTCTACAAGCTCGGCGATCCGCGCGCCCACGCATTGCTCGACGCCTTGGCGCGCGCCGGTGCTTCGGAAAAGCTTGCCAGGGAAATTCCGGAACGCATCGCGGAAGCGACCGGCGAATTCGTCAACATCGACTACGCGCTCGCGGTGCTGGTGTATACGCTGGGCCTGCCGCCCGGCAACGAACTGGTGCTGTTCGCGATGGCGCGCACGGTCGGATGGATTGCCCATGCCTGCGAGCAGTTGCGGCATGGCGGGCTGATACGCCCCCGCGCCCGCTATATCGGCCCGGCACCGGGGCGAAGCGCGGCTTTCAACAAGCCATGAACCGACTATCCGCCGGATCTGAACCGCCGGGAATCCTTCCGCGCGGCGGCGGTTGCCGGCTCGATCACGCCTCCGCCATTGCGGCGCCGGATCACCCAGATCGCCAGCCCCAGGATCAGCGCACCGCCGATGACCAGCGGCATCCAGTAATGTTTGGCGGTGCCGCCGAGGCCCAGCCATCCGCCGTAGCGTTCCAGCGCCGACACGGCAAGGACGCCCGGCAGCACATGCGCCGGCGCCCATAGCAGGATAGCCGCGGTATTGACGGGGTAGAAGCGCAGCGGTGGCACGCCGAGCGCGCCCGCCGTGATCGGCACGAAGGCGCGAATCGGCGGCACGAAGCGCGCAAAGAACACCGCCAGTACGCCCCATCGATGAAAGAACGCCTCGCTCTGCGCCACCACACCTGGGTAATTCGCCATCGGCCAGGCGTTGAGGATATCGCGTTGGGCGCGATGTCCGATCCAGAACGCCGATCCATCGCCGAGCAAGGCACCGGCGATCGCCGCCGCCAGCACCAATTCAAGCCGCAACTCGCCGCCGGCCACCAGCGCGCTCAGCGCAAGGATGATGGTCGAGCCTGGAATCACCGAACCTGCAATGGGAACGGCTTCCAGCAGGGCGGCGAGGAATAGCGTGAGATAGGCAAGCCAAGCATGCGCCGAGACGAAACTGATCAAGGGGTCGATGAATGAAGTCACAAATTTCCTATTTGGGTACCGCCATCCCGGTCGGGCGCAGACCTAACATAACTCACGACAAGGGTGAAAAGTGCCATCAGTCTTGCGCGCCGGGCGGGGTGGCAAATTGTCCGGCGAAAGTACGGCGTGATTCGCAGGGCAGCCTTCCAAAAACCGGACCCAGCACCTATCTTGATGATAAGGCAACGGAACTTTGATTGTGCCGCGGGCTTCTGCCGGCCATTGCTCTCTGATAGGTTCGCTCCAGCACCCATCCGCAGCCACACCGCAAATCTGGTTTCGGGAGCGCCCGGGACCTCGGAGGATTAATGACGACCGCCGCCATGATCAAAGCGCAGGAGCCCGCCGGTTTGCCCGACATGAAGGTGTCGGTCCGGCAGGTGTTCGGGATCGACAGCGACCTCGAGGTCCCGGCCTATTCCGAAGTCGATCCGCATGTGCCCGACATCGATTCGGATTACCGGTTCGATCGCGCCACCACGCTGGCGATCCTCGCAGGATTCGCCAAGAACCGCCGCGTGATGGTCACGGGCTATCATGGCACCGGCAAGTCGACCCACATCGAGCAGGTTGCGGCGCGACTGAACTGGCCGTGCGTGCGTGTCAACCTCGACAGCCACATCAGCCGTATCGATCTGGTGGGCAAGGATTCGATCGTGGTGCGGGACGGTATGCAGGTGACCGAGTTCCGCGACGGCATTCTGCCATGGGCGCTGCAGCACAATATCGCGCTGGTGTTCGACGAATACGACGCCGGTCGTCCCGATGTGATGTTCGTGATCCAGCGCGTGCTCGAGGTTTCCGGCCGCTTGACGCTGCTCGACCAGAACAAGGTGATCAAGCCGCACCCGGCATTCCGGCTGTTCTCGACCGCCAACACGGTCGGGCTCGGCGATACCTCCGGCCTCTATCATGGCACCCAGCAGATCAACCAGGGCCAGATGGACCGCTGGTCGATCGTCACCACGCTGAATTATCTGGCGCATGACGAGGAAGTCGAGATCGTGCTGGCCAAGGCGCATCACTACCGCACGTCCGAGGGCCGCGACATCGTCAACAAGATGGTGCGGCTTGCCGATCTCACCCGCAACGCGTTCGCCAATGGCGACCTGTCGACGGTGATGAGCCCGCGCACCGTGATCACCTGGGCGGAGAATGCCGAGATTTTCTCCGACATCGGCTTTGCGTTCCGCGTCACCTTCCTCAACAAATGCGATGAGCTGGAGCGGCCGCTGGTCGCCGAATTCTATCAGCGCTGCTTCAACGCCGAGCTTGCGGAATCCGCGGTGAACGTGGCGTTGAGCTAGCGGCGTCCCCGCGCGGTGAGGCCACGATGACGACGTCGAATACCAAATTCCGCACCGGATCGAAGGAAGCGCCGACCGAGCCGTTCAAGCGCGCGGTCACGGCCTGCCTGCGCGCGATCGCGAAAAAGCCGGAACTTGAGGTGACGTTTGCCGCCGAGCGGCCGGGCCTTGCGCCGGGCAAGGCGCGGCTGCCGGAGCCGGCGCGCAAGATGACCCGGCGCGAC
>JAJYAH010000188.1 GCA_021779635.1 Pseudomonadota bacterium
CGCCGCTTTTCTCCTCTTCCGACGATTTCCCGCCAACGCCGAGTCCCCCGCGATCCTGGTTCATAAGGATCCAAATTGCAGTTGCTGTTCGGGTTGGGTGAAGCATCTCAAAGACGCCGGCTTCGCCGTTACGGTGGAGGAGACCACAGGTCTTCAACCGGTCAGGAAGCGATTAGGGGTACCGGCCGATCTTGCGGCCTGCCACACCGCTGAGGTGGAAGGATAGGTGCTGGAGGGACATGTCCCGGCGGTAGCCGTCCGGCGACTTCTGGCGGAACGACCGACCGCCATCGGATTGTCCGTCCCTGGCATGCCCGCCGGCTCGCCGGGAATGGAAGGGGGAACACCCCAACGGTACGACGTCATTCTGTTCGGAAAGACTGGCCGACAACCCTTTATGCACTGGTTCGGAAAATGTCGGATGAGGTGCCAACGGTACGCTAACCATCTGTGTTTTCGCTACTTTAGCACGCTCGATTAGCTATCTGGCGAACATGCGGGGGAACAACCTTCCCAAGTTCCCCATTCCGTGTGATGATAGGTCATGAATCTCTACCGACTCATCGCTCGTCTGCTTGCGGTCTTTGTGATCGTTGGGCTGGTTGCTGCGCCGCTGGTGACGCCGGCGGCGGCAAAACGGCTGGCTGCCGCCGAGATGAGCGATATGACCGCGATGTCAGGCGACATGCCGTGCTGTCCCGACGGACAGAAAGACAAAGGCTGCCAAGATTGCCCGCTCGTCGCGATGTGCATGCTGACAATCGCTCAGGCTGAACCGTCCCCGACAAACGGTATCCAGGTTTCTTTCCAGGCCCACAGGCTGTCCTTCGCTCTCGTCGACTTGATCGCCGACGGCCTCGTCGGTTCTCCTCCAGACCATCCCCCTCGAATCCTGATCTGATCGGCGTCACCACGCCGTCTGCTGCTGCGCGGTCCTAGGGTCGCGCAGATAAACGCATACCGCCGTTCGCGGCACATCAGGACATCGAGGATTTCAAAATGAAGAGCTACAACTTCGCGCGCGCCTTTCAGGCCGCGCTGATCGGCGTTGCCATGACCGAGTCGGCCACGCTCGCGCGTGCCGACATCAAGGACTACGAATTCCAACTTGTCGACCAGACTGTCAAGAAAGGCGACGCGATCATCGCGGTTCGCCTCATCCATAAGCCCGACGGCAAGCCCGTGCCCGATGCGGTCATTTTCGCGACACGGCTGGATATGACTCCTGACGGCATGCAGGAGATGGCGACCAAGATTGCGCCGATGCCAAGCACGGAGCCTGGCGTTTACAAGTTCAAGGCAAACGTGAGCATGGCCGGAGGCTGGCAGCTTTCGCTCGGCGCCAAGGTGCAAGGCGAAACCGGTACAGTCGAGAGCAAACTCGTCATCAAGGCAACGCCGTGATCCCCCCGGCCGGAATCACTCGGCTCGCAGCCATTGGGGCAACCACAGCGGTGCTGTGGTTGTCTCCGGCATTGGCTGGCGACCAGACCGTGCCCGGGGCCACAGTGGAAAGCTTCGTGACAATTGCCAAACGCCTGGTCTCGCTATGAAAAGGTTAGTAAGCCCTCTTTTGATCGTAGCCCTGATCCTGGCTGCTGGAGTGGTTGGATTGGCCGTCGGGCGGTCGAACGGTCCGCTTCCGGGATGGCTTTCCGCCGTACTTCCTGCAGTAGCGAAGCCGAACCCTACTGAGTCGGCAGCGACCGGACCGATCATCTATTACCGGGATCCGGACGGCCTGGCCGCGTATTCGCCATCGCCCATGAAGACACCCGCCGGCAAGCCATATTCGGCTGTCCGCAGCAGTGAAGATGTAAGCTTCGAGGAGAAAGCTCCGGAAGCAATGGCTGCGAAGGGCGGCGATTCCCATCGGATCCGCTTTTATCGCAATCCGATGGGCCTTCCGGACACGTCGCCGACCCCGAAAAAAGATTCAATGGGGATGGACTATCTGCCCGTCTATGAGGGCGACCAGGACGACGACGACTCCGTCAAGCTCAGCGCAGGCAAACTACAGAAGGCAGGCGTTCAGACCGAGGTCGCGGAACGGCGCACCCTGAACACGATGGTTCGTGCACCGGGCTCCGTTGAGGAGGATGAGCGCCGTAGATCGGTGGTGTCGCTGCGTTTCGAAGGCTTCATCGACACCGTCAGCAACGTCACCACCGGCACTCATGTCCACAAGGGTGAGCCGCTGATGCGCATCTACGGGCCCAACCTGTCGAGCGCCGCCGCCGAATATCTGTCGGCTCTCAATGCCCGCCCGGACGCCGGCATAAGCAATCAGGCCTTGAAAGGCGCGCGCCGGCGCCTCGAAAATCTTGGGGCGCCCGAGGCGTTTATTGCCGATATCGAGCGTACGCGCGAAGTACCGGTCTACGTGACTTGGCCTGCGCCGCAGGACGGCGAGATCGTGGAGCGGATGGCCGTCAACGGCATGCGGGCAGCGCCGGGCGACGTACTGTTTCGGATTGTCGATCATGATGTGGTCTGGGTGATGGTCGACGTCGCTGAACGCGATCTCGGACTCATTGAAGTCGGGCAAAAGGTTGTCGTCCGCCCGCGGGCGCATCCGGACCATCCCTTCACCGGCAAGGTCACGGTGATCTACCCGCACTTGAAGATGGAGACCCGCACAGCGCGAATAAGAATCGAGCTGCCTAATCCGGACGATGTGCTGCTTCCGGACATGTATGCGGATGTGGAAATTGCCACAGGAACGGAAGCTCCTGTTGTGACTGTGTCAAACAGCGCCGTCATCGATAGCGGGGAACGGCAAGTCGTGCTTCTTGCCAAGGGCGACGGTCGCTTTGAACCCCGCGCAGTGAAGCTCGGGCGCCGAGGCGGCGGCTACGTCGAAATCAGGGAAGGAGTTGCCGAAGGCGACAAGGTCGTGGTTTCCGCGAACTTCCTGATCGACGCCGAAAGCAACCTGAAAGCCGCGCTGAATGGTCTCGACCCCGGGGAGAAATCGCAATGATCGCGGGGCTCATTAACTGGTCGGCCCGCAACCTGATGCTGGTTCTGATCGGCGTGGTCTTCGTTGTGGCAGCCGGGGTCTATTCGCTGCAACACTCGGCGCTCGATGCCATTCCGGACCTCTCCGACACCCAGGTGATCGTTTATACCGACTACCAGGGTCAGGCACCGCAGGTCATCGAGGACCAAGTCACCTATCCGCTCACGACGGCGATGCTGACCGTTCCGAAATCGAAAGTGGTGCGGGGATTCTCGTTCTTCGGCGTATCGTTCGTGTACATCATCTTCGAGGATGGTACCGATATCTATTGGGCGCGCTCGCGTGTTCTGGAATATCTCAACGCCGCTGCGCGCAAATTGCCGGCGGGCGTCACACCCACCTTGGGACCGGATGCGACCGGCGTTGGCTGGGTCTACCAATACGCGCTGCAGTCCAAGGATAAATCCCTGGCCAATCTGCGATCTCTGCAGGACTGGACCATCCGCTACGGTATCTCAAAGGCGGAAGGCGTCGCCGAAGTCGCAAGCGTCGGCGGCTTCGTCAAACAATACAATATTATCGTCGATCCGAACCGGTTGAAGGCGCTGGATATCCCGCTTTCGAAGGTGCGCGACGCGGTCCGCGGCAGCAACATGGATGTCGGCGGTCGCACGGTAGAGATGTCGGAATTCGAATTCATCGTGCGCGGACGCGGTTACGTCAAAAGCCTCGCCGACCTCTCGAACATCGTTCTGAAGGTCAACAAGAGCACGCCGGTCCTGCTGAAGGACGTTGCGCGGGTCGAGCTTGGCCCGGACGAACGCCGAGGTATTACCGAACTCAATGGCGAGGGCGAGGTCGCCAGCGGCATCGTCCTGCAACGTTTCGGTCAGAACGCGCTTGACGTCATCGATAATGTGAAGGCGCGTTTCGCCGAAATGGCGTCGGCTTTGCCGAAAGACGTGCATATCATACCGGTCTATGACCGGTCGAACCTGATCCACAGCGCGATCGAGACGCTGAGGCGGACCCTTACCGAAGAGAGCATCGTCGTCGCGCTCGTCTGCATCGTGTTTCTGCTGCATGTGCGCAGCGCACTTGTCGCCATCGTAATGCTTCCGGTCGGCATCCTGATGGCGTTTACCGCCATGAAGCCGCTTGGCATCGGTTCGAACATCATGAGCCTCGGCGGCATCGCAATCGCGATCGGCGCCATGATCGACGGCGCCATCGTCATGATAGAGAACGCTCATAAACATCTCGAACGCGCGCTTCCTGACAAGCCCCGCCTGGAAGTCCTGATCGAGGCGGCGAGCGAGGTTGGTCCCGCACTGTTTTTTAGCCTGCTGATCATCACGGTGTCGTTCCTGCCGATCTTCACCATGGAGTCGCAGGAAGGGCGTCTGTTCAGTCCGCTGGCATTCACCAAAACGTTCTCGATGGCGGCCGCCGCGATCCTGTCGATCACTCTGGTTCCGGCACTGATGGTGCTGTTCGTGCGCGGCAAGATTATTCCGGAACACAAGAATCCGATCAACCGGCTCCTGATTTGGATCTACCGCCCGCTGATCCGCGGGGTGTTGAAGGCCAAGACGCTGACGATCCTTCTCGCGGTTGCCGCACTGGCTGTGAGCCTCTGGCCGGCCCGGCAACTCGGGACGGAATTCATGCCGATCCTCAATGAAGGCACGTTGATGTACATGCCGACGACGTTGCCCGGCATTTCCGTGACCAAGGCGGCGGAGCTCCTTCAGACCCAGAACAAGATCATCAAGACCTTTCCTGAGGTGGAGTCGGTCTACGGCAAGTCGGGACGCGCCGAGACCGCGACCGATCCTGCGCCGACCGAGATGTTCGAGACCATCGTCAACCTCAAACCCAAGGAGGAGTGGCCCACCGGCCTGACGGTCGACGGCCTGATCGCCAAGCTGGACAAGGCCCTGCAATTTCCGGGCGTCTCCAACGCATGGACCATGCCGATCAAGGCCCGCACCGATATGCTCGCGACCGGCATCCGTACACCAATCGGCATCAAGGTCCTTGGTACCGACCTTGTCGAGATGGACAAGTTGGCGCGACAGATCGAAACCGTCGTGAGGGCCGTGCCTGGTACATCGAGCGCCTACGCGGAGCGCGTGATCGGCGGCTACTATCTCGACGTCGTTCCCAATCGCGAGGCGCTTGCGCGCTACGGCCTCATGGTCAGCGACGTCCAGGACACCGTGTCGTCCGCGCTTGGCGGAGAGACGGTCACCACCACGGTTGAAGGCCGGGAGCGCTACGGCGTCAACGTGCGCTATCCGCGAGATCTGCGCAGCGACCCCCAATCGATCGCGCGCGACGTGCTCATTTCGATGCCAGGCGGCGGGACCGTCCCGCTGGGAGAAGTCGCGGCCATCGATCTGAAGCGTGGTCCGACATCGATCCGGACCGAGAACGGCCAACTCGCGGTGTACATCTTCGTGGACATCCGCGACCGCGATCTCGGAGGTTACGTCGCCGACGCCAAGGCGGCCGTGGCCGCCAGCGTGCAGTTCCCGCCCGGGAACTACGTGGTCTGGAGCGGACAGTTCGAATACCTGGAACGCGCTACGGCGCGGCTCAAGATCGTCGTGCCGGTAACGCTGCTGATCATCTTCCTGCTGCTTTATCTCAATTTCCGTCGGCTGACCGAGACCCTGATCGTGATGCTGTCGCTGCCGTTCGCGCTGGTCGGCGGATTTTGGCTCATGTGGTGGCTTGGCTTCAACATATCCGTCGCCGTAGCCGTCGGCTTCATCGCGTTGGCAGGCGTCGCGGCCGAGACCGGCGTCATCATGCTGATCTATCTCGACCACGCAATGAAGGAACTCCAGGCGGAGCGGGCAGCGGAAGGCAAGGAGTTTACGCGGGCCGACCTGAACGCGGCCATCATGCTGGGCGCGGTAGAACGCGTGCGACCCAAGATGATGACCGTCGTCGCCATCATGGCCGGCCTCATTCCGATCCTCTGGAGCACCGGCGCCGGATCCGAGGTCATGCAGCGGATCGCGGTGCCGATGATCGGCGGCATGATCTCCTCGACCGTCCTAACGCTCATCGTGATCCCGGCCGTCTACGCCCTGATCAAGGGATTCGGGCTGCCACGCGCGCCGGCCGATGCCGTTCCCGCTGAAGTCGAGATCCCGCAGCACGCTTCGGCAAGCGCCCTACAACGTGCGGAAGCAGCGGAATGATCGCAACAGTGCGACGCCGGACGGGATGGAACGGGTTCGCTGGTTCCGCGATTCCTGGGACGCGCGATCCCGCAGGCTGCGACCCGGCCAGGCATCCGTTGCGGCGGACGCGCAGGTCCGACCGGGCAGTTTGCCGACGTAACCATTCAGCCGGGCCCATCATCGTCGGCAGCCATGCTTGCGCCTGTAGTTGCCGGCCCGGGTACAAGAAACGGCGAGGGGGCCCATGAGCAGTTCTATTTCGATTTGCGGGCGTGCGACGGTCGTGCTCCTGGTTGGCCTGTCGGGCTGCACTATCCACCCTCCCGGCGAGTTCGAAGAGCGCGCCGCGGCCGTGAAGATGGGGAAGCCATTCGAGAAGCCAGCCGAAATCCGCGAGATACCACCACTTCCGGCAAACCCAACTTCCGACCGGTTGGTGGAATACGCAATGCTCAACAACGCCGACTTGGAGCAGCGCTATTGGGATTGGCGGTCGGCGATCGAGCAGATACCGCAGGACGCCACCCAGACCACGACGGTCAACCTGGCGGCTGCATCAACCATCACCAACGGACACACCAGTTGGGGAAGCAGTTCGCTGACTCTCGGCAACGATCCCATGACCGACATCAAGTGGCCGGGCAAGCTGGATGCGGCCGCCAAGCAAACGCTGGAGAACGCTCGGGCCACGGGCAGGCGCTTCATCAAGGCCAAATACGACCTGCGGTACAAGGTGCTCCGCGCCTACTACGACTATGCATTGAACGCAGAACTGATCCGCCTGGAGCAGAGCAATCAGCGATTGCTTCAGACAATCGCGAAGGTGGCTGAAGACCGTAACCGCGCCGGCAGCACAACCGGCCAGCGAGATGTGCTGAAGTCGAGCAACGAAGCCGATCTGTCGGTCAACGAGATCGCCAGCATGCGATCGCAGCTACCGAGTCAGAGGGCCGCGATCAACGCGCTCCTGAGTCGTCCCGCAGGTGCGCCATTGCCCGTCCCGACGAAATTGCCGGCGCCGCGACGGGTGGTCTACCGGGCCGAAGACCTGGTCGAAATGGCGGCGAAACAGAACCCGGAGTTGGTCGCGCTCGCCGATGAGATTCGTGGCCGCGGCGAGGGGATACGGCTTGCCGAACTTCAATACGTTCCTGATTTCAATCTGAGTTTAGGCACCGACCTGATGGGGGTCACACAATCACTCTTGGCGCAGGCAACGATCCCGATTTTCCGCTACGAGGCGCTCAACGCGGCCATTGCGCAGGCCGAAGCCAAGCTTCGCGCCTCCGAGGCCATGCGCCGCCAGGTCGGAAATAACCTAACGGCACAGGTGATTGCGGACATCGCGATCATTCGGGATGCCGGCCGTCAACTCGACTTGTTCGACCACACCATCCTTCCTCGCGCCCGCCAGGTCGTTTCCGTCGCCCGGACCGCGTTTGAAACCGGCGACGCGTCTCAATCGGACGCCGCTTCGCTGCTCAATCTTTTGGATGATCAACGATCGTTGATTGCCATTGAACGTCTCGCTGCCAAGCTCAGGATCACGCAAGCGACCTATCTTGCGGAGCTTGAGTCGATCACGACCAGCGATCTAACGAGTCCCCCTCATGGGGACAGGCGAGCGGCAGCCCAATAGTGCTTCGGGCGATTGACCAAGAGGCTGTAACCAAATCGGCCAAACCAGCGAACTAATAGAGATACAAAGGCATGCAGTCCTGCCGTGCGCGTTGATGATGTTCAAGTGCGTCCGTCATGGGACTCCCGGTCCGGGGGAGAAACCAAGAATCTTCCTGCGGCCGGTCAAGCGATCTGAACCATGAGTATGAACGCTATCGCTTCTAGAATGATGGGAGCCGGGTAAAGCCATCACCTATTGCCGTGACACCTATCGCGTGACCAAAGGCGACGGCAAGACATGGGCCTTCTGGGAGCGCAATCTGCGCTTCAGGACCGTCTCGAGCAAGGATGGGCCGGAGGACGTCCTCTCAATTTACACGCGGAACGACAGTCTTCGGGCCAGCGCGATAAGCGCGGGATTTGTTGGCTTTGCCTCCCCGCGCGTAGACGTCGACTCCCTGCGCGTAGATATCGCCTCCGCTGCTGATTTGCCGCGTCGAGGGGGCAACACTCGATTTTGGGCCGCCCACATACTGCTGAGCCATGCTGGACACAGTCAGGAATGACGTGATGAGTGCGACGGCAAGAATGTATTTGATGGTCATGGTTTTCCCTCCGGCATTTACTCAAAAGTCCAACCGGCAGGTTACGCTCATGCTGCATTGAGCTTCATCAAAGCGGCGTGAGAATGCCTCGTTTTTAGGCTTCGGCGAAATCGTCCTTCTTGCCGCACAGGCGCGAGCCGCGTCCCCCTTCAAGGAAAATTGCTTTCAAATCAGATCTTTAGATGACCCTCTGGGCTGGTGGCACGCGATTTGCGACGCGTGGCGCAGGATTGATCTGACACTGCCGAGGAAAAAGACATGCAGCGTGCCTGTTTGCTGCCGTTATATCGACGGCGCTAACCGTTACATCGGCTTCCGCGACCGTGATCATCAGCGGCGACGTTGGCGGCAAGATGAAGGACTACACAACACACTTTCGACAGGTGCGCGACTCCGGCGAGCCCGTCGTCATTTCCGGAACATGCGTTTCGGCCTGCACGATGGTGCTCGGACTCGTCCCGAGCGACCGAATCTGCGCCACCCCCAATGCGGTGCTTGGTTTCCATGCAGCATGGATGTTCGATGGCTCCGGTAAACGCGTTGTCAGCGCGTCCGGGACGCAAGATCTAATGAATACCTATCCAGCTCCTGTGCGCGCCTGGGTCGCACGGCAGGGCGGGTTGACCCCAAAAATGATGTACATGCGAGGTCGTGATCTCGCCGCCATTATTGCTCCCTGCAATAGCTCACGCACGGCATCCGCTTCACGCGCGAAGCGCTCGGGTGGCGTTCTTCAAGTTGCCGATACAAATACGCCTCGCGCCAGTTTTGACGGGCGCTGAATAAGATTTCTGCATAGCAAGAGGAGCCAGTGGCGCCTCAAATGGCCACCATTTACCGACACCCCGGAGTGAAGGCTGCGGGTGTTCGCGTTTCCAAGTCTTTACCATTCACTCGCGCCTTGATCCGGCCGGAGATCGTGCCTAGTTCGCCATGTCCCGGGGGATCGGCTCAGGCGGGAAGCATCAATCGGATATTCTCGGAAGCGTGTGCCAGCGCCGACAGCATGGCGTTCTTGAGATCGGTGATTTCCAGGCTGCGGCGATTCCACACGCGTTGATCGAAGCCACGATGTCGCCTCGCATGCAGCGGAACCGCGATTGCGCGCAATCCGAACATCATTTCCTCGTCGACGATCGAGTACCCTGTTGGCCCACCTGGGCCAGGAGCTTGCGCATCTGGACCGCGCCGGTCACCGACTTTTCAGTAAGTTGATTGAGCTTGATCCGTCGCAGCAGTTCGGCGATTCGCTCGGGGCGCAAGACCCGCCCCATTGCCGCCACGTGGGCTGGCAGTCTCGTCCCCGTGCGACCAGGATGCTGCTTGACTGGTGTGAATTGCTGCGGGTCACATAGAGCGCGTCGCAACCATCGAGCACGGCCGCCGCCGATACGTGGAAGGTGTCGCAGGCGTTGTTGTTCGTCCTCTTTAGGTGGTGTCCATGATCGTCGACGGCACCGGTGTGGCGGAGACGGCCACGCGCACCGTTGGTCTTCTCGGAGGCATCCTTACATATGCCGTTGAAGCAGGGATCATCGAGAGCAACCCGGCTCATGGCCTCCGCAAGCCAAAAGACAATGTGCGAAAGCGTCGGCTCTCGGAGGCCGAGGATCGAATATTGGGTGCAATGCTCCGCGACGCCGGCAAGCAAGAGAAATTCATCACGATCGTGGATATCATCCGCCAGATTGCGCTGACCGGCTGCCGG
>JAJYAH010000189.1 GCA_021779635.1 Pseudomonadota bacterium
CGACCTCAGGTGGCCGGCTTCATCTCGGAATGGTGGCCGGAATCAAATCGGAACGCCGGCCGGCATCAAATCGGAATCCCCGGCCGGAATGCGTCGGAATTCGCAGGATGAGTCGAGAGGCTCACGTCCGGTTCTGGGAGGGCGTGGGGGTGCAATTCCCCCGCGCTACTCGACTATCTGCGCGCCCACGACAGCGTGTCCGAGGCGCGGGCGTCGATCTCGAGCCGCTCGCGAAGCGCGCTCTTCATAGCGCCGTAGCGAGCGAGCGGCTTGCGGCGGTCATCGGCGTTCGCCGGTAGGGTCGGGTTGCGATGTCCAACGCAAACCGAGGAACCACCGATGACCGACGAGATGATGAACCTTCGCGCGCTCGTGGAGAAGACCCCCGACGCCGACATTCTACGCGAGATGATCGGCTTTGCCGCCGAGCGGCTGATGGAGATCGAGGTGGGCGCCCTGCTCAAACAGCGATGGACGGACGCATTGCGCGCCACACATCCTGACGAGCGGATCTACACGTTTTGGCACTATATGCGCCGGCGCTCGGAGCACGACGCCGGCCTTCGTCTCGACCACGTCCTCTTAAGTCCGACGATTGCGTCGCGTCTCAAGCATGCGGAACTTGATCGAAAAGTGCGTGGATACGAAGGAGCGAGCGATCATGCGCCGGTGTGGATCGACCTTGCCCGCTGATCGATCGTTATGGGCCCACTACGGTCATTCGAATTCGCTGGCCCGCTTCCTGAAACGTGACCATTGCCTTAAGATACGAATTCAAATTGTTGCGGTTGAATCTTAGCTCATTCTCCGCGTTCAATCCGCTGTGCCGATGTAAATGTGCCGCAAACGGCTGTTCGACGCTATTTCGCTCGGTGTCCCCGAAAGCGCGAATGAACCGTGTTCAAGCACATAGGCATAGTCGGCCAGAGCTAGCGCGCGATCTACATCTTGCTCGATTACGATTAGTGTGACGCCGGCCTGCTTCAGCAAAGCAAGCGCTTCGTAGAGTTTGTCCATCATGACGGGCGCGAGGCCTAGCGAAATTTCGTCGAAGATCACGAGGCGTGGGCGGGCCATCAGGGCGCGGCCGATAGCGAGCATTTGCTGCTGACCTCCGGACATGGATGTACCCAGTTCCGCCCTTCGTTCGCCCAGAACAGGAAACAAATCGTAGACCGTCCCGAGGCGACTGCCCATAATCTTCGCGCGGGTGCCGCGGGCTGCAATTTTCAAGTTATCTTCGACCGATAGTGTCGAGAAGATACGCCGACCTTCCATGCAATGTGCGATTCCGAGTGAGGCGATGCGGTGCGGCGGCAGGCCACCGACAGCTTGGCCCGCGATTTCGATGCGGCCGGAACTCGGCGCGATGGCGCCAGTGATCACCCGGGCGAGCGTCGTCTTCCCGGCACCATTCGCGCCGAGGATCGCAATGGCTTGACCCTCGTTCAAAGTGAGGTCGAGCCCCTCCAGTACGCGCGCCTGTCCATATCCGGCGGCTACGCGATCCATGCGCAGCAGCGGGATGGAAGACGCACCGGAGTACGTAGCGATCAAGGGCGCCAACCGCCGGCGTTCCTCGCTCGGCGATTCAATGTGGATAACGTCGTTCGACGCGTCCGAGCGATCACTTTTGGGGGCGCCCTTCGCTCCGCCCGTCCCGAGATAGACGGCGGCGACCTGATCGTTGGCGAAGACTTCGGCGGTCGGACCCTCGATCAGCTTCTTGCCGAAATTGAGCACCATCGAGCGCTCGCAACATTCTCGGACGACGCGGAGCACGTGCTCGACGATGACGATGGCCGTGCGCTCATCGAGGATCGCCTTGATGAGGGCGATGAGTTCGGTGATCTCGCTGTCCACGAGACCGGCGCCGACTTCGTCAAGCAGCACCACGCGGGGCCTCAGCGCCAGCGCACGCGCGACCTCAAGCCGCTTGCGGCGGAGCAGCGGCAGGGCGCGGGCTGTTATTCCCGCAGCGTCCGCAAGCCCGGTGCGTTCCAGCAGGGCAAGGCGCTCGGCGCGAGCCTTCGTTGAGGAAATGAAGGGGGCAATGGAATATTGCGCGACTTCGAGATTTTCTTCGACTGTCATGTCGAGGAAGGGACGCGGAATTTGGTAAGTTCGCCCGATGCCGGCGCGAGCGCGCTCGGAAGCCGGCAGTCGTGAGACGTCGCGCCCGTCGAGACGGATGCTTCCCTGGCTTGGCGCCAGCGCGCCGCCGATAAGACCGATCAAGGTCGACTTGCCTGCCCCGTTGGGGCCGATAACGCCTGTGATCGTTCCGCGCTGAAGCGTCAGATCGACGTTGTCGATTGCAATCAAGCCTCCGTATCGCTTTACGACGCTAGAAACTTCGAGGATGGAAGCGTTCATTGCGCGACACTCCTCCGGATGACGAGGCCGGGGTTGGCGAACAGTCCGACAACGCCGCGCGGAGCAAAGCGGATCAGAACGATCAGAATGAGCCCGGCAATCGCGATGTGAGCTTCCGGATAGTCAGCCAGCAGCTCTCCAAGGCCGATCACGAACACGGCTCCGACGACCGCTCCGAGGCGCAGGCCGACGCCGCCGATGATCACCATCGAGAGTACATCGATCGACCATTGCAAACCAAACATGCCGTAGGGTTCGATGGCGCCAAGCTTGACCGACTGGACCGCTCCGACCGTGCAGGCAAGGGCGCTCGCCAACATGAAGGCGCCAAGTTTCACACGATAGGGTCGCACCCCCATCTGAGCTGCGGCGTCCTCGTCGTCACGCACCGCCCTCAGGATTACCGAGATGCGAGTGCGCGCGCAGAGTGTCACCGCGAGAGACGCGGCGAGGGCGACGACGAGCGCATAGCGGAACAGAACCGGCAATTCCGGTGGATCGTTCCGGAGTACGATCCCGGTCGCCCCACCGAAGAAGGGAAGATTGACCATGGTGAGCCGCAGCAATTCGGCGAGCGCGAGTGTGCCAACAGTGAAATAGAGGCCGCGCAGCCTGAACAGCGCGGGGGAAACGAAGGCGGCGAGCAGGGCGCCGGCCGCCGCGGCGCCGATGAGCGTCAGGGGCAGCGGCAGATCGAGATTGTTCAGTAGGCCGAATGCTACATAGGCGCCAAGCCCGACGAAGCAGGACGTGCCGAGCGATACGAGGCCCGCCGATCCCGCCATAAGGTTCCAGCCCTCAGCGAGCGTCAGATAGATCAGGGTGCGGAAGCCTATTTGCAGCCAATAGTCGTCGAAGACATTCGGCGCGAACCAGAGAACAACCGCAAGGGCCAGGATGATCGCAACCTCTAGGGAGCCACGAGAACCATGAGTTCTGATCATTGGCGCGCCCGGGACAGGAAGCCGTCCGGACGGAAGGCCAACACAAGCAGAAACAGCGCCATCCCGACGAGATCGCGATAGCCGTCGCCCAAGGTAAGGCCGCCGAGGCTCTGTAGGACGCCGAGCGCGAGACCGCCAACCAGCGTCCCCAGCACGTTGCCAAGCCCGCCAAGCACGACGACAGCGAGTGAGTTCAGGAGATAGGCGCCGCCGCTCGACGGGCTGAACTGGAAAGCTGTGCCGATCAGCGTGCCGCCGACCGCCGCGCAGGCTGCTCCCAGCGCGAAGGTAAGCATCTGCACCCGCTTAACGTCAACGCCGAGCGTCGCTGCGGCGCCCGGGTCTATTGCGCTGGCTCTGAGATCACGTCCAAAGCTTGTGCGCGATACGAGCCAGTGCACGGCGAGAATGCAGACCACGGATATGGCGAAGCCTATGAGATAGATCAGCGGGACGGTAACCGGCCCGAAAGTGAGCGGCAGCGTCGCATAGTCGCGGGCGATCGAGCGAGTATCAGCACTGAATATTAGTACAAACCCGTTTTCGAGAATGATCGAGACGGCGAACATCGTCATCATCTGCGCTTCCGGCCCGCGCTCGGCGAGCGGCCTCAGCAGCAGTCGATAGAGAGGGATCGCCAGCAAGGCGACGAAGAGCGCGATCACCGGAAGTCCGAGCAACGGATCGACGCCGGTGTACTGAAGGAAGAAGAGGCCGGAATAGGCTCCGACCACAAGAAAGTCGCCATGCGCCAGATTGACCAGACGCATGACGCCAAGGACGATGGAGAGACCGAGAGCGGTCAGACCCAACATGCCGCCCAGCAGCACGCCCGACACTATTGCAGAGGATGCAACACTGAGATTAGGCATGACCATTCTAGTCCGGTTCAAGGAAGTGGGAAGAGTAGTTCGCCGGTCTTGCTCTCTTTGGGAGATACAATGACCGTCTTTCCGCCTTGCCACTGAAGCGCTACGACCGGCAGCTTCGCGGTATGGTTCTCGGAGAACTTGATTGGACCCACAACGTAGGTCTTGTCCGTCTTGGCGATCGCCGCGTTGATCTTTTCGGGGTCCGTCGATCCCGCCGCCGCGATGGCGTCCAGCAGGACCTGCGCGGCTGCGTAGGAGTCAGCGATGTGCTGGCTGCTCGACAGCTTCGTTTCGGCTTCAAATGACTTGGCGAGATCGGCAGCGCCGGGATACGGGAACGACGGATCCCAGTAACCGCCGACCAGAATCCCGTCGGAGAGCTTGCCGAGCGCTTCGGCAAATTGCACGGGCTCCGCGCCCTTCTCGATATTCAGGATCTTCGGCGTGTAACCGGCAGCGGCCATCTGTTTACGAATGGCGATCGCCTGGGGCGTGATCGCGTCGACGAGCACGACGTCGGCCCCCATCGACTTGGCTTCACCAATGATCGAAGTGAATTGCGCGTTGTCGACCGGGAACTCGGCATTTTGCACGATTTCATAACCAGCGGCTTTTGCGAGTTCAGGCCAGATGTGTCCGCCCACTGCCTGTCCATCCGGGCCGTTGTCGTGCCAGACCGCAATCTTCTTATTAGTCTGCACGTTGGCCTCGGCCATCGTCTTGAACTGGGCGGCGGCCAGATCGGGCACGCTGAAGAATATGTCCCAGGCATAGTGCCACTTGCGGACGGACAAGAAGGGTTCGAGCGGATCGCAACCGGTTACGATCGGCTTCTTGGCGCGGTCTGCGACGAGCGCCCCGGCGTTCACAAGGGCAGGTGTGCAGGAACCGAGCAGTGCGACGGCGTGGTCACGCGAGATCAGTGTTTCCGTATTCGAAGCGGACGCATTGGGGTCCGTCTTGTCATCGCGGATGATGAGCTTCACCTGCTCCTTTTTGCCGGCGATGGCGATACCGCCTGCCTTGTTCACCTCGTCGACGGCGCGCTTGTAGCCCCATTGCTGGAAGCTGCCGAACCCGGCGAGCGGGCCGGAGAGGGGCAATGAAGCGCCGATCACGATGTCATCGGCGAACGCGGCGCCGCAACCGATGGTCGCGACCAAGGCGGCCACAGCGGCCCCTTTCCTGAGATAGGCACTGTGATTCATTTGAATTCCTCCCTGATTGATTTTTGTGTCCGTTCGTTGATCAGAAGGCGTTGTCGAGCGTCACGCGCTTGTAAAGAGTCGGCAAAATGTCGGCGAGATAGCCCATTTCCTCGACACAATGGGTGTGCAGTCGGCGAGCGAAGTCGGGCGTCAGATTTTCCGCGCGTTTCTGACGGATCACCGCTTCCGGGATCGTCACGGTGGGGTCGCGATGCGCGATATCGCCGAGCCAGAAACGCGAACGCATCTCGCATCCGTAGTCGGTGTCGCGGATAAAGTGGGTCATGCGGCCAAGATGGATCGGCGCATCGAGCAAACCGGGCCGCGCGCATACGGCGAAAACCCCTGCTTGTTTGTATTTGACGGGATCGAAGGTTTCTGCGGGTTCATGGAAGCTGATGCGCAGACGCTCGACAGGTGTGTCACGTCCGCCAAGATGCTCCTCGACCAGATGCGCAGCGCCTATATATTTGCCGTCTACGCGGCCTTCCCAGCCGCTATAGATATGGTCGGTCGGGTGCCAAAGGCGATACCAGGAGATGTCGCCGAGCCAACCAAACCACCAATCGATCATCTTGGCGCGGCAACCCACCATCCGGGTCAGGCCCGCCACAAGCCACTTTCCATCTTCAAGCTCAGTATAGCCAGACTCGAACGGCTGATAGCCAGGCTTCAGCATTTCGTTGGCGTCTTCGAACCGCAAACCGCTCATGACCTCTCCTCCCAGTGAAGCTTTTGTCAGAAGCCGACGTTGTCGCCGCCTTTCAGGGCCAGAATGTCGCGCGCCTCGGCAGGCGTTGCGATGGAATGCCCAAGCTCTTCGAGAATTCGCCGCATTTTGGCAACCTGCTCGGCATTCGAGGCGGCGAGCTTGCCACGGCCGATGTAGAGCGAGTCCTCTAGGCCTACGCGAACGTTTCCACCTAACATCGCGGCATGGGTAGCGAAGGGGATCTGCGAGCGCCCGGCCGCAAGCACCGACCAGCGATAGTCGTCGCCGAACAGACGGTCCGCGGTCTCTTTCATGAACATCATGTTGCGCGTTTCAGCGCCGATGCCGCCGAGGATGCCGAAGATCGTTTGCACGAAGAACGGCGGCTTCACGAGCTTGCGGTCGACGAAATGGGCGAGATTGTAGAGGTGGCCGACGTCGTAGCACTCATGCTCGAAACGCGTGCCGTGTTCTTCGCCTAGCAACTTGAGTATGCGCTCGATGTCACGAAATGTGTTTCGGAAGATGAAATCGTCGGTACCGCGAAGATAGGGCTCTTCCCAGTCGTGTTTCCAGTTCGTGTAGCGATCCGCCAGCGGATAGATGCCGAAATTCATCGATCCCATATTGAGCGAGCACATCTCCGGCTTGGCGATAAGTGGCGCGGCGAGCCGCTGCTCGACTGTCATGTTGAGCCCGCCGCCCGTCGTGACGTTGATGACCGCGTCAGTCGATTGCTTGATGCGCGGCAGGAATTGCATGAAAACCGCCGGGTCGGGCGTAGGCCGGCCGTCCTTTGGATCACGCGCATGCAGGTGCAGGATGGAAGCGCCGGCTTCGGCCGCCGCGATCGACTGTGCCGCAATGTCATCGGGCGTATAGGGCAGCGCGTCCGACATCGTCGGCGTATGAATACCGCCAGTGACAGCGCAGGTGATGATGACCTTGTCGGATTTAACTTTTGCCATGGAATTCAGCCCCAACTCAGGTTTGAGGTAGCAAGGTTCGACTTGAAACTCGTCTTCAGATGTTCGGCGACTTTCGCGCGCAGCGCCGCTTGCCGTTCCTCGGGCCATTCGAGAAATCCGCGGCCCGATCTGAAGCCCAACCGTCCATCATCTATCAACTGGTCCAGGTACTCCGATGGCTCGGTGGCTCGACTAAGGGCAGGAAAGACGTAGGAATGAATCGCTCGGGTGAGTTCGAGGCCGACGAGGTCCGCGTTCTCGATGGGTCCGAGCACGGCAAGGCGGGCTCCGAAGCTTGACTTGACAACGTCGTCTACGGTTTTTGCGTCGCATACGCCTTCAGCGATGAGGGCGATCGCTTCGCGCCATAGCGCATGTTGTAGACGATTGCCGATAAAGCCCGGGACGTCCTTCTTGACTTCGACGGGGGATTTGCCGACGCGCCCGAGCAAATCCATCGTCGAAACTATTGTCGCGTCCGAAGTCTCGTCGGTCCTGACCACTTCGACCAGCGGAACGAGATAAGGCGGGTTCCACCAATGCGTGCCAAGCATGCGGGATTTTAATCGCACATGCCGAGCGATCTGCCCGATGGGAATGACGGACGTGTTTGACGCCAGAATCGCATCGGGACGCGCAACGCGCTCTATATCCGCGAAAATCTTCTGCTTGAGTTCAAGGTTTTCTGGCGCCGCCTCGATGACCAGGTCGGCTCCGTCGACGCATGATTCCAAAGCGTCGGTGACTACCACGTTGTCGAGCACCGCACGGTCTATACGCAGATCGTCGAGATTGACGCCGATCCGCTCGACGATGCGATCTCGTACTTCTCCTATCGGGTCGCTAATCCGGACATCATGGCCCGCCGAGGCAAAGACCTGGGCAATGCCATGGCCCATGAGGCCGCCCCCGATTATGGCTATGCGCTCGCCCATGGATCAGCCCGCCGTGTAGCCGCCGTCGGCATAAAGAATGTGACCGGTGTAGAAATCCGACGCCTTCGAGGCGAGAAACAGGAGTGGCCCAGCGAGATCGTCGGGTTCGCCGAGCCGCCCCTTCGGCACACGGGCGAGGAAACCCGCGCGAGTTGTCTTCGCCCGCTCGTCTTCGCCGAACATCCAGGACGTAAGGGGCGAGCGGAACACCGTCGGTGCGATCGCGTTGACCGTGATGCCAGTCGGGCCCCACTCGCAGCCGAGCGCGCGTGTGATGCCATCGACCGCGGATTTCGAGGCGCAGTAGGCGGTGTAGCCCGCGGGATGGCCGAGCAGGCCGCGCGCCGACGACATGAGTATTATCTTGCCGCCCTCGCCCTGCACCAGCAGCTGCTTCCCAACGGCGCGGGCGATAAGCCAGCTTTGGGTGACGTTGGCGTCCATTACGTCGAGAAAGCGCTCCGGCGCCATTTCCGTGATCTTGGCGACGTCGTTCTTGCCCGAGGCAACGATAAGAATATCAACGCGCCCAAAGCGTTCGACCGCCTTGGCGACGATCGCGTCACAAGCCCCCTCGTTTGAGGTGCGGATCGCCATTTCCTCAACTTCCGCGCCGCGCTCTCGGCATTCGCCGGCCACCTCCGCAAGCTCTTTGGTCTTGCCAGCCGTCAGCAGCAGTTTGGCGCCGGCTGATGCGAGGGTCTCGGCCGCGACGGCTCCAAAGGCGCCCGAGGCGCCCGTGACGATCGCCACCTTTCCGCGAACAGAGAACAGGGCGAGCGGATCTTTGGGCGCCTCGGTCATGGCTTCACTCCCGGTGGGTAGGGAATTACGACGAGCATCTTGCAGACGTCGTTGTCGCGATTGACGATCTCTCGAACCTCACCGGGCGCGATAGTGCAGGAATCCATCGGTCCGAGGATTGTTTCCTCTCCTCCGACGATGATCGTCATGCGTCCGCTGAGGACGACATAGACCTTTTCGAACGGCGTCGAGTCCGGCCCGGCGCCGCCATTCGGCAGGAACTGAGAATAGCCAACCCATTGATTGGCAGGGCCGCCGGGCTCGAAGCCTTGCAATCGCAAGCCTACAACGCCGCGATGGTTGGGCGCCTCGTAAGGCTTGGCGTCGGCAAAATGCTTGACATGCATAGCGTTACCTCCGGTATCGCCGTTTCATTCTTGTTTGGGGTCGGCCTTTGTGGCCTTCGCCGTTAGGCGAAGCTCGCGCCATCCGCGATGCGGTAACCCTGCGACTTGTCGATCATCGCCACCAGGCGAATGATGCAGCCGTCGCCGCGGTCCCAGTTCCAAGGGAAGAAGGCGAAAGTGACGCGCTTGCCAGTGACCGCGTCGAGGTCGCCGCCGACATTTTCGATTCCAAGAATGCCATTGCTGAAAAGGATACGATGCACGGGTTCCCACTCGGGGTGGGCTTCCTTCCAGTCAATGCCGCCGGACCACTTCTTGAATTCCTCGGCGAGGTGGGGATGCAGTGGGCCGTTGCGATGCGGGCCGATCGCAGTGGCGAGCGGATGGTCGTTGGCCTGCGTGTCGTGGCCGACGACCTTGACCTTCTTTTCCACGAACCAATGACCGGCTGAAGGCACAAAGCCGGGGCACTTGCAGAAGTATTCCTCGCTGTCGCGGTACTTCTTGTGCCAGCCCGTGTTGACGATCACGACGTCGCCGGGTCGCACGACATGGCCGGCCGCCTTTTCGAGGTCGTCGTATGTGATGGGTTCCCACATCGCCTTGGGGATCGATACGACAATGCCCGAGCCGAAGAAGTGCGGCAGCGGCACCTCGTCGATGAACGGGGTATCCTCGACCACGTGAGCGGGCGGCTTGCTGCTACGGCCGACGGTCGGCAGGTCGACCATGCCGGTCGTGATCAGCGGTGCGGTGACCATGAAGATGATCAGCAGCACCAGCATCACGTCGATGAACGGGACCATGTTGATCTCGCTGATCGTGCGGCGGCGGCCCGAGCCGCGATGGCTGACGGCCGGCATGACTAGAAAGTGCTGCGCGCGGTGG
>JAJYAH010000190.1 GCA_021779635.1 Pseudomonadota bacterium
GGCTCCGCTGGAGGATACCCTGGCGGCCTATGGCTGGATGCTCGATCAGGGACTGAGGCCGGAAAACATCGCCCTTGCCGGAGATTCCGCCGGCGGAAATCTCGTGCTTGCGACCATGCTCGGCCTGCGCGAACGCGGCTTGCCGCCGGCGGCGGCTGGTGTGCTGATGTCGCCCTGGACGGATCTGGCGGCGACCGGCGAGACTTATGTCAGCCGGGCCGATGCCGATCCGATCCACCAGCGGCCGATGATCGTTGCGCTGGCGAAAAATTATCTCGGCGAAGGCGGCGACCCCCGCGATCCCCTTGTTTCGCCGCTGTATGCCGACCTCGCCGGGCTGCCGCCGCTGCTGATTCAGGTCGGCGACCGCGAAACGGTGCTCGCTGATTCCACGATGTTTGCGGACAGAGCGCGCGCCGCCGGTGTCGATGTCGAATTGCAGGTCTGGGACGGCATGATCCATGTGTTTCAGATGTTTGGCGAAGAACTTTTGGAAGCACACCGGGCGATTGCTTTGATCGGCGAATTTCTGAAACGACATCTGCAAATGAATGCCGACAGGAGGTCACTGTGAACGTTCTTCCCGCCGGTCGGCGCGATCTGACCGATTCCGAGTTCCATTTTTCGGAACAGCCTGATTTACCGGAGGAGTTGCGGATGCTGCGCGAGCAGGTCCGCCGCTTTGTCGAGAAGGAGGTCGTTCCCTACGGCGAGCAATGGGAGCGCGACGGCAAAATCCCGCGCGAAATATTCCGGCGAATGGGCGCGCTCGGCTTTCTCGGCATGCGCCACCCCGTCGAATATGGCGGCACTGCCATGGGAGCGCTGGCGTCGCTGGTTTTTGCCGAAGAGCTGGGCCGTTCGACGTTTGGCGGTTTCACGTCATCGACACTGGTGCACAGCGACATGTCGGCCATTCATATAACGCTGCGGGGCACGGCGCGGCAGAAGGAGAAATATCTTCCGGCGATCATTCGCGGCGAGACGATTTGCTCGATCGCGGTCACCGAACCCGATGCCGGCTCCGACGTCGCCGGGCTGAAGACGCGCGCGCACCGCGATGGCGATTCCTGGGTGATCAACGGCGCCAAGATGTTCATCACCAATGCCGTCTATGGCGATATTTTGATCGTGGCAGCCCGCACCGATCCGGAAGCAAAGGGCAGCCGCGGGTTGTCGCTGTTCATCGTCGAGCGAACGACGCCGGGCGTGTCCGTCACAAAGCTTGAAAAGCATGGCTGGCTCTGCTCCGACACCGCGGAAATCGGCTTTCAGGATGTGCGTATTCCCTCAGGTAATCTGCTCGGTGAGGAGAACAGGGGCTTCTATGGCATCATGGAAACCTTCGAGAACGAGCGCATCTGCATCGGCGGAATTTGCGCCGGCGAATGCGCCAAGGCGATTGAGCTGACGGCGAATTATGTCCGAAGCCGGCAGGCGTTCGGCGGTTCGTTATGGAGCCAGCAGGCGGTGCGGCTGAAGCTTGCGATGCTCGCCACCAAGGCCGCCGCCGCCCGGGCGTTGGCCTATCATGCCGCGGAACTCGCCGAGGCCGGCCGCGATTGCGCACGCGAAGTCTCGATGGTCAAGGCGCTCTCGCCGGAAGTTCTGCAGGAGGTCGTGCATGGCTGCCTGCAGTTGCACGGCGGCACCGGCTTCATGCGCGGCACGCCGATCGAGCGGATGGTCCGCGACGCCCGGGTGCTCACGATCGGCGGCGGTGCCACTGAAGTCATGCTTGAGGAAGTCGCCAAGCGGATGTGAGAGGCTGCCTACCGGGGGCGACAGACCGCCCTTGGCCGGCGCATCGTGACGCCGGCCAGCTTGTCGCGCTTGCTATTGCCGTGGTCAGTTCACCGGCTTGTAGCTCAGCGTACTGAACTCGGCCTGCATGATCTTGAGCTTCTGGTTGGAGAAACGCACGCCGGGTCCAAAGCCGATCGGGGTCATCACGCCGGTTTCGAGATTTTTCGTCTTCTCGACTTCGGCGATGGTGCAGGCCCAACTGATGTCCTTGCCGCAGCGCCCGATCGCATCGAACAGCACCTTTGCGGCGGCATAACCCGTCATCGTGTAGCGGTTGATGCCCTTGAATTCGGCTTCCTGGAGCAGAGGCTTGGCCTTTGCGAGGAAGGCCTGTCCGGCGGCCCCGGCGAAGGGTTCGACGTAGTCGACGGCATAGATGCCGTCGCTGGCAGGACCCATCAGTTTCAGCACGATCTCGATGCGGCCCGGCCAAAAGATGCCAACCACCGGCTTGACATTTAATTTCTCCAGTTCCTTCACCATGGCAACGTTCTCGCCGATGATGCCGCCCGCAAGAAACACTTCCACACCCGCATCCTTTAGCCGAAGCATCTCCGAAGAAAAATCCTGCTGGCCCTTTTTGTAGTTTCCGCTGTAGACGACGTTCAGCTTCTTGTCCTTGACCACCGCGTCGAAGCCGTCGTGCACGGCGATGCCGTAGTCGTCGTCTTGCGTGATCAGTCCCCATTTCTTCCCCGGGTTTTTATCGGCCAGATAGGTCACGAGATCCCGGATACCTTCTTCGTAGGCCTGTCCGACGATGAAGACGTTCTTGCGTGGTGGCTCCCACAACGGCTTGAAAGGACCGACGCTGATGACCGTGGGAATTCCGGATTTCTCGAGGACCGGCATGGCCGCAATCGACTGCCCGGACCCTGAGATTCCAAGCATCGCGAACACCTTGTCGACATCGATCACCTTGCGGAGCCCCTGGATGGTCCGTGCGGTGACGTAACCGTCGTCTTCCAGAACGTATTTGATCTTGCGGCCGTTGATGCCGCCTGCGGCGTTGACTTCCGCGATTGCGATCTTCACGCCGATGGTGTGACCGACGCCGAGGATGGCCGGCGGTCCTGTGAGCGGTTCGACATCGCCGATCAGGATTTCGGTATCGCTGAAGCCCGGGTCGGCCGCAAGCGCACGTCCATTCGCCAGATAAGCACCCGCGAGCAGGATCGACGCGGTCGCCAGATACTTGATCATCGTTTCCCTCCATGATTGCCGCTGGATGCGGCGTATTTTTTCAGTAGCGGAGCGGCCAGTTCACCCAGAGCCGCCTTATGTCGTGCCACGCGCCGACCAGGCCGCGCGGCTGAAAACGCAGAAACAGGATAATGACGAGGCCGTAGAGCATGCTTTTCAGCTCCTGCGCGCCGGTCGAGAACAGAGCGTCTATCTGCGAGCTGAACAGGCTGAACAAGAGCCGGGTGGCTTCCGGCAGCAATACAATCAGGATCGTTCCCAACACCGCGCCGAGCGCCGAGCCGAGGCCGCCGACGATCAATATCGCCAGCGCCTCGATGCTCAGCAGAAACGGAAAGCCCTCGACGCTGACAAAGGAAAGATAAATCCCGTACAGCGCCCCGGCGATACCGGTGATGAAGGCGCTGGTGACAAAGGCAAACAGCTTGTAGGTATGCAGATTGATGCCCATGACGCGGGCCGCGGTGTCGTTATCCCGTATCGCGACAAAGGCGCGTCCGATCCGGCTGCGCCGGATATTGAGCGTGGCGAAAAGAGTGAGGATCGCAAAACCGAGGCACAGTTGCGTAAATGCGGCATCGCTGTCGAAATTGACGCCGAGTATTTCCGGACGCTGAACCGCAATGCCGCGGGCGCCGTTGGTGACCGTCCGCGCCTCCAGGATGACGGTATTGATAATGAAGGAGAATGCGAGCGTCGTTATCGCCAGGTAGAGCCCTTTAAGTCGCAGCGACGGCGCGCCGACCACAAGGCTCGCCAGCGCCGGGATGATGCCGGCTCCGAGGAATCCCACCAGCGGCGGCAAGCCGTATCTGGAAACCAGCACGGCGTAGGCATAGGCGCCGGTGACCAGGAAGCCGACATGGCCGAGCGAGATCAGACCGGTATAGCCCGTCAGAATATTGAGGCCGAGGGCACCGACCACCGTGATCAGAATGATCGTCAGGAATGAAAGCGCGTAGGGGTTCAGCAGATAGGGTGCTGCGATCAACGCGATGACAAGCACCAGCGACCACAGCCAGACCGGCCGTGAATCCGTGAGCGCGACGAGCTCGCCATAGGTCTCCTTGAAGTCGCCGCTGCGCATGGCCGCTCAGACCCTTTCGATGTCGCGTTCGCCGAAGATTCCGAACGGCCGGATCATCAGCACCACGATGATCATCGCAAAACCCGCCACCTCCTTCATGGCGGAGCCGAGATAGCCCCCGGCAAGATTTTCCGTGATTCCAATCAGGAGGCCGCCAAGACCCGATCCGAGCACGGCATCGAGGCCGCCGAGGATGGTGGCAGGAAATGCTTTCAGGCCGAGCTGGTACATCGCCGGTGAAAGATCGTAGGACAGCGCAAAGAAGACGCCGGCGATGCCCGCTATCACCGATGACGCGGCCCAGGCGATCGCGTGAACCCGGGTGGCGCTGATGCCCATCAGCAATGCGGTACGGTCGTCGGCGGCGACCGCGCGCATCGCGATGCCGAACTTGCTGTAGCGAAAGAAGGCCCACAGGATGGCAAGCATCAGCAGAAGCGTTGCGATGACGGCTATCTGGCCGGTGCGAACGCCGATACCGCCGAGGCGGACGATGCCGCGGCCGGCCCCCAGGTCAAGCCCATGGGGATAGGCGTCCCAGATGAAGCCGATCGACGAGCGCAGGATGACCGCAAGTCCGATCGTCACCATCACGGTGGCGAACACCGGCTCGCCCAGCATCGGCCGCATGACGAGGCGCTCGATGACGAGGCCGAGCACGATGGCAAACAGGATGGCGCCCAGCGCGACCACGAAGACATTCCCGCTGACCGTCGTTGAAATGGTCCATGCAACGTAGGCCACCATCATGGTCATCTCGCCTTGCGCGAAGTTAACCAGGCCGGTCGACTTGTAAATCACAGCGAAGCCCATCGCGATCAGGCCATAGATGGCGCCGATCGCGAGCCCGGAGACCAGCAGCTGGACCAGATATGCCATCAGCCCGGCGCTCCGTAGATGATCTCCAGTTCGCGCGCGAATTTCTTCTCGATCATGGCGCGGCGCACCTTTTGCGTGGCCGTCAGTTCGCCGTCATCGTGATCGAGTTCCTTTTCCAGGATGGCGAAGCGGCGGACGTTCTCGACCCGCGCGAACCGCTTGTTGGTGGCGGCAACAACGCCATCGACCAGATCATGCACCTCGGGGAGCTGAGCGAGGGATTTGTAATTGGTGTAGGCCAGCGCCTTGTCGCGCGCCCATCGCCCCACCGTGTCGTAATCGACCTGAATGATGGCGCCGAGATATTTGCGGGCCTCGCCGACCACGATCGCTTCCTTGATGAATTCGCTGTCCTTTAGCGCATTCTCGATCTCGGAAGGGGCGATGTTCTTGCCGCCCGCGGTGATGATGATCGCCTTCTTGCGGTCGACGACGGTGATTTCACCGTTATCCATGACGTCGACGATGTCGCCGCTCCGTAACCATCCGCCCGGTTCGAGCGAGGCGGTCGAGGCCTTCTCGTCGAGGAAATAGCCTTTGAAGACGCCGGGATTCCTTAAGAGAATCTCGCCGTCGGTGTCGCGCTTCCATTCAGTCCGGGGCAGCGGCAAGCCGCATCCGCCGAGGCGGTGATGGGCGTCGTGCTGGACGAAGGCGACGCCGCCGGATTCGGTCAGACCATAGCCCTGCGATACCGGGCGCCCGATGATGTCGAAGAACCGCAGCGTTTCCGGCGATATCGATGCGCCGGCACATAACCGATGACGGCTGCGGTTCAATCCGAGATGGCGCTGGATATCGCGGAACATCAGGATGTAGAGCAGGCCGTAGGCGACCCGATCGCCCAGCGTCTGGCTTCCGTCGGCGGACTGCCGGCGATCGGACAGTCTGCGGCCCAGCGCGAAACAGGCTTTTGCAAGACGCTGCCGCAGCCAACCGCTCTCGCCGAGCTTGAACAGGAAATGCTGCTGCAGCTTTTCATAGATGCGGGGAACGCCGACGAAGAAAGTCGGCGCGATCTCGCGGATGTTGACGGCAACCGTATCGATCGACTCGGCGAAGTTGACGGTGCCGCCGAGGACAAGCTGCATCACCTCGGAGTAGCAGCGCTCGGCAACGTGGCAAAGCGGCAGGTAACAAACCGATTCAAACGGCTTGTCTGACATGTCCACCGCCCCGGCATAGGCAAATGCCGCATAGACCAGATTGCGATGTGTGAGCATGGCGCCTTTCGGCGGTCCTGTGGTGCCGGAGGTATAGACCAGGATACACACGTCGTCGGACGATGCCTGGTCGATCAGGCGATCGAGGGTTGCGTTCGCGTCAGGCTTTGCGAGGGCATACTTGTTGCCGAGTTCGCACAGCGCCTCGAACGACATCAGTTGCTTCTGGCGATAGTGCCGCAAGCCTTTCATGTCGATGCAGACGATCGCCTCGAGCGCAGGTAGTCCATCATCGGCCATGGCGTCGAGCACCTTGTCGGTCTGCTCCTGGTCGCCGGTCACGACGACGCGCGCGCCGCAGTGCCGAACGATGTACTGCAGCTCGATCCACGGATTGGTCGGATAGATGCCGACCGCGATTGCGCCGATCATCTGGATGCCGAGGTCGGCGTAAAACCATTCAGGTGTATCCTCGCCCGCAATGGCGACGCGGTCGCCGGGCTTGATTCCGAGCGACATCAGGCCGAGCGCGACCAGGCGCGCCGTCGTGTAATAGTGGCGCCACGAATAGCGTTTCCAGATCCCGTGCTCTTTCTCGCGCAGGGCGAGCCGGTCGCCATGGAGCCCGGCACGCTGGCGCAGCAGTTGCGGAATGGTGATCGCGGCGTCCTGCAGCGCGTTGTGCAATGAGGTGGCATCGGATGCGACGGGCGCTTGCGCCGGCTTCGCCGAAATCGGCGGATGCACGGTCCGCATGCTGTCAAGCGCCGACATCGGTCACCGCTTTCTGGCCGGCATGGCTCTCGCGATGGCCGCCGAGATAGGCCTCGGCGACGGCCGGATCGTGCCGTATCTCGTTCGGTGCGCCTGCGGCGATCTTACGGCCGAAATTCAGGACATGAACGGAATCCGAGATGTCCATCACGATCCGCATCTCGTGCTCGATCATCACCACCGTGATGCCCAGTTCGTCACGAATATCGAGTACGAACCGGGCGATGTCTTCGGTCTCCTCCTGGTTCATGCCCGATACCATTTCGTCGAGCAGCAACAGCTTCGGTTCGCAGGCGAGCGCACGGGCAAGCTCGACGCGTTTCTGCTGGCCATAGGACAGCGTTCCGACAATGGCATCGCGGATGTGTTCGATCTCGAGGAATTCGATGATCTCCTCGACCCGCCGCCGGGCGTCGATCTCCTCGGCCCGGGTGCGGCCGAAGAACAGCACGGCGTCGAGGACGCTGGAACGCAGATGGGTGTGACGGCCGGTCAGGATGTTTTCGACCACCGTGCCATGCTTGAACAGCGCCAGGTTCTGAAAGGTTCGGCCGATGCCGATGGC
Organism: Pseudomonadota bacterium; assembly: GCA_021779635.1. The sequence goes on from JAJYAH010000190.1 coordinate 7,478, forward strand.
GGCAAAACGCCACGGCGATACGCGGGCAAGATCGGTACCGTCAAACATGATACGGCCGGTGCTCGGCCGCAGCACGCCACTGATGATGTTGAACAGCGTGGTCTTTCCAGCGCCGTTGGGGCCGATGACGCTGCAGATTTCACCCGGCGCCACGGCGAGACTGACGTCGGAAATCGCCTTGAGGCCGCCAAAATTCTTGCTGATGTTTTCGACCGAAAGCAGCGCGGTCACGACAACCACCTCTTGCGCCGCTTGTAGTGCTTGATGTCGCGCAGGCTTTTGCGGCCCGAGCCGGATACGCCCAGATAGAACTCCTGCACATCTTCGTTAGCTGACAGCCTCTCGGCGGTACCGTCGAGGACAACGCGTCCGGTCTCGAGAATATAGGCGTAGTCGGCGATATCCAGTGCGCGCTGCGCGTTTTGCTCGACCAAGAGCACCGTCATCTTCATCTCGTCCCGCAGCTTGACGATCACCTCATAGATCCGGTCGATGATCAGCGGCGCGAGGCCAAGCGACGGCTCGTCGAGGGCGAGAAGCACGGGATCGGTCATCAGCGCGCGGCCGATCGCCAACATCTGCTGTTCGCCGCCGGACATGTAGCCGGCGATCTGGTCGCGCCGCTCGAACAAGCGCGGGAACAGCGCAAATACCCGGTCGCGCCGGTCGCGGGCTTCGGCCGATGTCCGGGTGTAACCGCCCATTTGCAGGTTCTCGTCGATGGTCAGCGCCGGAAACACGCGCCGGCCTTCGGGCACCTGCACAATGCCACGCCGCACCAGTTCGTCGGGCGCCAGTCGATGCACATCCTCGCTCCGGAACCGGATGGCGCCGTTCTCGATCACGCCGTCCTCGGTGTAGAGAATGCCGGACATCGCCTTCAGGAGCGTCGATTTTCCCGCACCGTTGGAACCGAGCAGTGCGACGATGCCGCCTTCGGGAACGCCAATACTGACGTCGCGGATGGCCTCGATGGCGTTGTCGTAGACGATACGGATGTTGCGGAATTCAAGCAGGCACGGAAGTTCGGGCGTGATCTGGCCGCCTCGGGAGTCTGCCTGCGTCGAGATCGCCATAAGTCCAACGTGTCCCTGGATCAAAGTCTGCGGGCGTGCGGAGCGCACGGCCGTCGAGCAAGGATCGCGTCAGTGACGATCTTGGCCGTTTCAGCGCAGGCCTGCGTTCCCCCGTTGCCATATTCCTTCACCGCATCACCCACGCAGTACAGGCCCTCGATGCCGGTCTCGCGCGGCAGATCGTAGCCGGCACAACTGCGTTGCGCCGGCCAATCATCCCGCATCACGCGGGCCGACAGAATCCGGGCCTGATTGAAATTCGGAAACTGCTCACGCAAATCGGCAAGCGCCAGCTCGACTTCCGCACCTGAGTCAAAATCCCCCAGCGCGGGAATCGGCACCGCATAGGCGACATAAAGATGCCAGCCCGGCGGCGCCAATTCGGGGCATGTGGCGGTGAGATTGGCCATGTTGCAGAGCCGGCGGGTCTTCCCGAAGGTGACGATGCCCGGATGCGAAAGCAGCGGTTGCCGGCTTGCGACGTTGATGACGATGTTGGCCGCCGGGCGAAGCCCGTTTCGCACCCGCTCAACATAATCGGAAGGAAATGCGGCTTCCCCGCCGAGCGCGACCGTAGCTTTGGGGCCGGCATTGCTGATGATCAGGTCGGTATCGATCCTGACGGTCTGACCGTCCCTGACAACGCTGACGCCTTCGGCGCGGCCATCCCTGGAGTGGATCGCCACCGCCGGCGTGGCCAGCCATATCTCGCCGTTGCGCTTGATCGCCGAGGCCAGCGCGTTCCAGACGCCGATCGTGCCCTGCGGACAGAAACCGAAGCGCTTGAATGCGCCCTTGCTGGTGAAATAGGTCAGAAAGGCGCGGGCCGGCAGTTCGGCGGCGTTGCAGGCGAAGATTGCCGCGCACAGATTGCGGAAAATGGCGTGAACCGAGGCGTTGCTGGTGTAGGATTTGAGCCAGTCCTCGGTCGATTGACGTCCGTCCGGAAGATTGCCGGCGCGCGCATCGGCGAATTTTTCCAGGATGCGCGAGGCCTGCTTGGTCAATTGGCCGAGCAGCAGCGACCATCCGCCCCGGCCGACATCGATCAGCTTGCCGTCGATGAAAAAGGAACTGGCAGGCTCCGGGGTGCGGATGTCGAGCGCTGCGCCGACCGTGTTGAAGGTCTCCTCGAACACGCCGCCGAGCTCGATCGCAATGGCGCCGATGTTCACCTTGAAGCCGTCAATCTCTTCGGTCGAGGCACGTCCGCCGATGCGGTCCTTGTCGTCGACGACGATAGTGTGCAGTCCGGCATGGGCGAGGCGGGCTGCGGCACAAAGCCCGCCCGCGCCGGCGCCAATCACCACCGCATCCGCCCGAACAACCGTCATTCTGCCTCCCCGAGAGTGCCGCGCGGTTGATCCGGGCTTGGTTGCTCAAATAACGCCAGCGCGCCTTATATTATAATCCGACTAGCCGTTCAAATAATTTTTTGCAATATGTATCGAGGCGGCCGCTTTGCCGCCCTCGCGGTCAAGCCCGCGGA
>JAJYAH010000191.1 GCA_021779635.1 Pseudomonadota bacterium
GCACGGCTGATGATCCTGGCCGGCGCGGTGGTCGTCATCGTCACCACCTGCTCCAGCGAAAAGCCCATCGCCATGAACTTGCTCATCACGTTCGGCAGGAACGGCATGCCCGGCGTATTGCCGGAAAACACGTGCATGTCGGACGAGATGGTGTCCGGCGTGCAGCCGGCGGGAATCGCGATCTCCGCCACCGTGAAGTCGAAGCTGCCGCCGCCATGGCCGACATCGAAGATCACGCCGCGCTGCTTGGCCGCGAGCGCCGCCGGCAACAGCTTGCCGTCCTTGACGATGTTGGTGAAGATGCCTTCCATGTTCGGCGCGCCGGAATAGGCATGGGTCAGCACATCGCCGGGCCTCAGCATATCCAGGATGTTCGACATCAGCTCGAAGGTTTCGACGCCGCCGATATGCACCATCATCCTGGCCGGCCAGCCGCACCTCTCGCAGGCCTGGATTGCGCGCTTCAAGGGCTCGATGCCATGCTTGAAGATCACATTCTCCGACATCCGCACCTTGACCCCGATCAGGAAATCGGGATTTTCCGCCAGCGCCATGGCGCAGGCCTCCACCTGCGCATTGTCGATGTTGTAGAGTTCGGCAACCGGAAACGCCGACAATCCGTTGTTGGCGATATGCAGGAAGGCGTACATCCGCGTGCGGCTCTGCGCGACGACGTAGCGGCGCAGCGCCGCGAGATTGTTGACGCCGGCATCGCCCGCCGAAACCACCGTGGTCGTGCATTGATACGGCACCAGCTCGTCGGCCGGAATGCCGATCGCCGAGCCATAGGGGTAGACATGGCAATGCAGGTCGATCAGGCCGGGCGTCACCAGTTTTCCGGCGGCGTCAATGGTCTTCGACGCGCGAGCGGCAGGAATGTCCGGCTCGATCGCTTCCACCACACCCCAGCGGATACCGATGTCGCGCTTGCCGCGCAGCGACTGGCTGGGATCGAGCACGTCGCCGCCCTTGATCACGAGGTCGAACTCGTCGGTGGGCGCCATCGCCGCGTCGGCAGGGGGTGCAAGGCGGCCCGACAGGCCAATTGCGGCGGTCGATCCCGAAAGCGCCAAAAAATGGCGGCGCGACACTGCGGACATCCGGCTCCCCAACAGTCTTTTTATCTAAGATGGATGATGCGCCGGACGCCGGTTTTCCGCAAGCCGCCGGTTCATGGCGTGCACGCGCTGCTTTTGTTCAGTCCCATGCCGGGGCGAAGCCGGGGTTTACAAAGCGCTTGTCCTTGGGCAGCGCCGCGATGGTCTTTCTGTCCTGATCGTCGAGCTTCACTTTCAACGCGTCGAGATTGGCCTTTTGGCTTTCCGCGCGCGACGCCTTCGGGATCACGGCGACGCCGTCCTGATCGAGCAGCCACTTCAGCGCCACCTGTGCCGCGCTCGCATTATGCTTGCGGCCGATCGCGATCAGCGTCTCGTCGGTCGCGGCGCGGCCCTGCGCCAACGGGCAATAGGCCACGAGCGGAATCGATCTGGCGGCAAGATATCTGGCTACCTTGGTCTGATCGAGCATCACGTGATATTCGATCTGGTTGCAGGCGATCGGCGCCTTGAGCTCCTCGACCACCGTCTTCAAAAGGGCGAGGTTGAAATTGGCGACACCGATGGCGCGGGTGCGACCCTGCTCCTTCAGCTTGATCAGTGTCTCGAACATCGCCGGCAGGTTCATGTTGTTCGACGGCCAGTGCACCAGATAGAGGTCGACGTGGTCGAGCTTCAGCTTGTTGAGGCTGGCGTCGAACGCCCGACGAATCGCATCAGGCGCGAGATTTTCGTGCCAGACCTTGGTGGTGACGTGCAGATCCTTGCGCGCGACGCCGGAGGCCGCGATCGCAGCTCCAATGGGCTCTTCGTTGCCGTACATCTCCGCAGTATCGATATGCCGATAGCCGAGTGCCAGTGCGCTTTCGACCGCCGCGCGGCAGGGATCTCCCTGCATGCGGAAGGTGCCGAGCCCGAGCCGCGGCAGGCTGATGCCCTGGGTCTGCAGATTTTCCATGGTGACTCCTGAGAGGTAAAGCGGCGGGACCGGCGATGCCGCATGAACGGCGTTTCATTGCGGGAAGATTAAGATAGCGGACGCGTGTGGGGATAGCCTGCCCGCAGCACCGAGTCCAAATCAACACTTGGTTGGCAAGACTTGGTTGGCAAGGACTTGGTTGGAACGGCAAGGGCCGAGGCTTTTGCCCGGCGCGCTGTGGCCGTGGGGCAGCGCCACCCGATCGTGCGCTATCGCCCCGGCGCCGGCCGCGACCAGTTGCAGATGCCGCCCGACCGGCACGGCCAGACCTGAATCCGCGTATCGGACGCCTGCGCATCGAGCGGATTGCCATGGCGGTGCGCCAGCCGGGTTCGAGCCGCGCCATGCGGTTGCTTCATGGCCGGATGCGCCGGTCCGATTTTGGCGACATGGACGTCGGGAGCGGCCTTGGTTTCCGCCCGCGTCTGCGGCGCCGCGCCGTCGCGATCGGCTCCGGCCTCGACCGGAAATGGCGCGAATTGCGTCGGAGGCCCGAGCCGCCTCGGCGACAGCACCGCCTTCGAAAGATCAAGGCCGAGGAATTCGCCGGGCCGGTACTGATCCGCGCTCGATGGACCGCTCCACGCCAGCAGCGTTGCGCAAATCGCGGCGGTGAAAAAATGCTTCAGGACCATCTCAAGGCCCTCCTAACAACAACTGGAACAATACCTCTATTTAGGAAGCCGAACGCGCGATTCCAACGGATGTTGCCGTCAAGGTTACCGCGCGTCAGCCGCCGGTCGCGAATCCCGGATAGAGCGTCATGCCGCCGTCGACAAACAGCGTGGTGCCGACCACATAGTCGGAATGATCCGATGCGAGCCAGACCGCGGCGCGGGCGATATCTTCCGGCTCGCCGATGCGCCCATAAGGGACCAGCGTCATCAGCGCGTCATAGGCCGCCCTGGTCTGCCAGGCTGAGGTATTGATCGGCGTTCGGATGGCGCCGGGCGCGATGGCGTTGACGCGGATCCGTTTCGGCGCGAGTTCCTGCGCCATGCTCTCCATCAGCAACTTGATGCCGCCCTTGGATGAGGCGTAGTTGACGTGGCCGCCCCACGGAATTTCCTGATGAACCGAGCTCATGCAGATGATTTTCCCCGCCGCACTCGATACCGACGGCACGACGCCACGACGCAGGAATTCCTGTACCGCCTGGCGCGCGCACAGGAATTGCCCGGTCAGATTGATATTCAGAACCGTGTTCCATTGCGCCAGGGTCATTTCATGAAGTGCCGAATCCCGCTGCAATCCGGCATTGCTGACCAGAATGTCGATGGTGCCGAATTCCTGCATCATGCGCGCAAACATCGCAGCGACCTGATCTTCGGATGAAACATCGGCCTTGTGCGCATAGGCGCTGGCGCCGGACTTCCTGATCTCCTCGACCACGGCGTCAGCGGCCGCGTCATCGGCTACATAATTGACAACGACATCGGCGCCCGCCTGCCCCAACCCGATCGCCACCGCCTTGCCGATCCCGGAATTGGCGCCGGTCACCAGCGCCTTCTGGCCGATCAGGAGCTTGTGAACCGCAACCGGGGGCGCGGTCGATTCGGCTGGGGAGACTTCGGTCGAATTCATGGGGCTCACTCCGGTCTGGCGGCTGACGATGCTTTGCCTTCGACAAATCCGACGATCACGGGGCGACGGAATCGGATCAATGCCGGCCCCGCCGATAACGCCCGCGGTTATCGAATGTGCCCGACGGCGACGGATTTATTCTGCCGGCCGGAAGCGACACTGCAGTCAAAGTCGCGGCGGGGGCATCGGAAACTCCCCGAATAGTGAAAAGGCCAGACTTGGGGGCCCGGCCTTTTCCAGGTGTTGCTCACGCCCGCCGATCTCGCGAGATCAGCGGGCAGCGCGGTTTATCCTTTCGCCAGCGGTACTGCGACGAACCTGATCGCATCCGCTGTCTTCACATGCATCAGGACGCTGTGCTTGCCGCTTGCTTCGGCCGCCGTCAGTGCCGATCGTACATCGGCGGTGTTGGAGACCGCCTTGCCGCCGACCTCGAGAATGACGTCGCCGGTCTGAAGGCCATGCTCGGCCGCAGGACCTTCCGGATCGATAGCCGTCACCACGACACCCTTTTCGCCGGCACCTTCGACCTCACCCGCGGGCGCGAGCCTGAGGCCAAGGTGGGGCGTTCCGGCTGTCGCCTTCGGCGACATATCGTCGGCATTCGCCTGCCGGTCGTTCGGCATTTCGCCCAGCGCCACCGTCAGTGTCTTGGTTTCACCCTTGCGCAGGATATCGAGCTTCACCGAGCTTCCCGGCGCCATCATGCTGATGTTGCGGGCAAGATCGCGCGAATCCTTCACAGACTCGCCATTGACCGCGGTGATGACGTCACCCGCCTCGATTCCGGCCTTGGCCGCCGGGCTGCCGTCTTGCGGGTTATCCACCATCGCGCCGCGAGCCTGTTTCATGCCGAGGCTGTCGGCGATGTCTGCCGTCACCGGCTGCACCTGGACGCCGAGCCAGCCGCGCGTGATGTAGCCCTTGTCCTTGAGTTGGGCGACCACGAGCTTCGCGGTGCCGGCCGGAATGTCGAAGCCGATTCCGACCGAACCGCCCGACGGCGAGAAGATCGCGGTATTCACGCCGATGACGTTGCCGTTCATATCGAAGGCCGGACCGCCGGAATTGCCCTTGTTGATCGGGGCGTCGATCTGGACGTAGTCGTCATACGGCCCGGCGCCGATGTCGCGTCCACGCGCGGAAACGATTCCCGCCGTGACGGTGCCGCCGAGACCGAAGGGATTGCCGACGGCGACCACCCAGTCGCCGACACGCGGCGGCTGGTCGGCGAATTTCACGTAGCTGAAGTCCTTCTTGCCATCGACCTTGATCAGCGCGAGATCGGTCTTCTTGTCGGTGCCGATCACCTTGGCGGTATAGACCGTGCCGTCATCGGTCGTGACCTGCACCGACTTGGCATGATCGACCACGTGATTGTTGGTCACGGCGTAGCCATCCGGCGAGATGAAGAAGCCCGAGCCTTCGCCGGTGATCACCTGGTGGCGATGCGGCATGCCGTTCGGAATGCGGAAACCGAATTGCTGCGAAAACTGGTCGAATGGCGACTCGGATTGACCGGGACCCGCGCCCTCGTCGCGCTGGGAGACCGGCGTGTTGTCGCCGTCGCCATCGATCTTGACGCGGACCGATATCACCGCCGGTTTGACCTTGGCAACGAGGTCGGCGAAGCCGGCAGAATTCTGGATCGTCTCGGCGGCCTGCGCCGACGAACTCCACGCCGGAAGATTGAACGGCCGGTAGCCGCCCGGCCCGACGACGAGCACGGCCATGCTAAGGGCCGCGACCGAAGCCAGCAGCGTCAGGCGGCGCGGTTTGAGAATTTCTCGTGGTGCGGGACGTGAGTTATTCGATTGCTGGTCCATGCGACATCTCCAATGTTGAGTGAGGGAAATCCCTGGGCCCAACATGGAGCACGCACATTACGTGGTCCTTTTCGCCGGATTAATCTTTGGCAAGAACCCTGCGGCGAACGACCGCAGTGTCGCAGCAGACCGCGCGATCGGGTATCGATTGAATCCGCCTCGACGAAAGTCGAACATCCTGCACGGAACTTTTGCTCGTCGTGCCGTTTTTAGCGTGGGGGCGGCTCAATCTCAGGAGAACCGCCATGAAACTTCCTATCATTGCCATCGCTGCAACCATCACGCTCGCATCCGGAATCGGCGTGGCGTCCGCAGCCGACTCTCGGGCAATGTCGAAAACCTCCACACAGCCGGCGATGCAATCGATGGCGAAAAACAGCCCTTCGATGGCGAAGGACAGCCTTTCGTTGACGCGTTCGCAGCAACGAATCGCGTGGAGAGACCTCAGCAAACAGGCAACCAGCCAGACTGCGCCCACCAACTTCACGGCCGCGATTGGAGCGACGATTCCCGGTGACATCGCGCTGCGATCGGTGCCTGCCAAAGTTGCGGCGCGCGTATCGTCCCTGAAGCCCTACGATTACGCCCGGCTTCAAGACAAGCTGCTGATCGTCAATCCGGGCGACAAGAAGATCGTCGACGTGATCCATCGTCGGGCCTGATCGTCGTCAATGGTCCCTCGGCGGGACCAGGATATCCCGCCGAAGACCGGACGGTCTGGTTGAGTGAGATGACCTGACCGCCTGAAGCAAATAACTCGCATATCCGGAGGATATCCCGATGAGATGGCGCCGCCAATTCGTGCTCGATTTCTACACCGCGACGTTCGGTCTTTTCCTGTTTGTGTCGCCGTGGCTCTTTGCATACGCCAACGAGAATGCACGACTCAACCTGTGGGCCAGTGGCGCTGCGATCGCAGCGATATCGATCGCGGCCATCGTCGCGTTTTCGAACTGGGAGGAATGGCTCAACCTCCTGCTCGGCTTCTGGCTGACAGCCTCGCCGTGGGTGCTCGGGTTTGCGCATACCAGGGCGATGCATGTCAGCATCGCGCTGGGTGTGACGGTTGCGTTCATGGCAGCGCTGGAATTGTGGCTGGTCAATTATGAGCCCCAATACGGTTCGGGTTGACCTCGCGGGGTCAGGCTCTGAGCGCCCTTGTTCCCCAAGATTTCCAAAATAAAAATTTCTAAAATAAAATTTCGACAAAACGACTGAACGATCCTGCCTGCCCGGGAGTTGAAAAACCGACCGTAATTTTGCGCGCCGGGAGCGTCGCTGGCTGTCATGATGAATTCAGCGATTGTCCGGATCGTCGATTTCTGCGCGCGTTACCGGTGGACCGTCGTTGTCGCCGGCACGTTGCTGATGGTTGGAGCCGCGGCCTTCGCCGCCGCGCGGTTCTCCATCAATACCGATGTGGAAGGATTGATTTCCCGACATCTACCCTGGCACGCCCGTCAACTGCAGTTGTCCCGCGACTTTCCCCAGAACGGCATTTCGGCCGTTGTGAGGGCGCCGACCGCCGAGAACGCCGAACAAGCCGCTGACGAGCTCGCGCAGACGCTCGCAACGAATTCGAAATTGTTTCCCATGGTCGGGCAACCCGACAGCGGAGAGTTCTTCGAGCGTAATGGGCTGCTGTTTGACGCCGCCGCGGATGCCGAAAAAAGCGTCGCGGGATTGACGCAAGCCCAGCCGTTAATCTCCGGGCTTGCGGCCGACCCGAGCCTGCGCGGGGTGATGAAGGCGCTGTCGCTTGCCGCCGAAGGCGTCCAGATGGGCAAAATCAAGCTGGACCAGCTGGCCTGGCCGCTCGCGCTGGCAGATCGAACCCTGAGCGACGTTCTGACGGGAAAGCCCGCCACGTTTTCCTGGCAGGAGCTGCTGCAGGGCCACCCGTTACGGAACAGACGGCTGCGGCACTTCGTCGAGATCCAGCCCGCGCTCAATTTCGCCGCCCTTCAGCCGGGCCGCGAGGCCACCGAGGGGATTCGCCGCGCGGCGGCCGGTCTGGATCTAAAGAACAAATTCGGCGCTACCGTCGATCTAACCGGTCAGGTGCCGATGAATGACGATCAATTCTCGGTCATCAAAGACAGCGCTTTGCGCGACACGACGACGGCGGTGCTCGGCGTCCTGATCATTCTCTGGCTAGCGCTGCGCTCCTGGAAAATCATTGCGGCGGTGTTCTTCAGCCTGATGGTCGGGCTTGCCGCCACGGCGGCTCTTGGCCTCGCCATGGTCGGTTCGTTCAATTTGATCTCGATTGCTTTCTTTGTGCTGTTCGTCGGCCTCGGCGTCGATTTCGGCATTCAGTTCAGCGTGCGATATCGCACCGAGCGGCACGAACATGCCGACTTGCGCGAGGCGCTGCGAAGTGCGGCCCGCAAGGCCGGAGATCCGCTGGCATTGGCCGCCGCAGCCACCGCCGTGGGGTTCTTCGCGTTTCTGCCTACCAGCTATCGCGGCCTTGGCGAGCTGGGCCTGATTGCAGGCTGCGGCATGCTGATCGCGTTCTTCTGCAGCATTACGCTGGTGCCGGCGATGCTGTCGCTGCTGAACCCAGCGGGCGAAGCCGCGGCGGTCGGCTTTCAAAGCCTCGCGCCGCTGGACCATTTCCTGCAACGACATCGCATCGCGGTGATCGCCGGCACCGTCCTGATTGTTCTGGCCGGCACACCGCTACTGTTGCATTTGCCATTCGACTTCAACCCCGTCAATCTGCAAAGCCCGACTTCAGCCTCGGTCGTGACCTACCGCCAATTGCAAAGGGATCCGGAAACCAGCGGCAACGATGCGGAAATATTGGCGCCGTCGATCGAACAGGCCGATGCGATCGCCAAACGTCTGGTCGCGCTGCCCGAGGTTTCGCGGGTTTTGACACTGAGCAGTTTTATTCCAGGCGATCAGGACCGGAAAATCGCTGCGTTGAAGGCGGCGTCGCAACGCCTCGGTGCCGCCCTTAATCCTCAAGCGCCGCAGCCAGCGCCAAGCGACCAGGAGGTCGTTGCCGCGATCCAAAAGACCGCCACGGACCTGTCCAGGATTGCGGGCAAGGAGACCGGCGCCGCTGCCGACGCCGCGCGTCATGTTTCCGGTTCGCTGACGCGTCTGGCCAATGCGGATGCCGGCGTCCGGGCCAAGGCGGCCGCCGCCATCGTGCCGCCGTTGATTTTCGATCTCGACCAGCTTCGCAACAGCCTTGCCCCCCAACCGGTGACGATCAAGACGTTGCCGCCAAATCTGGTCCGCGATTGGGTACTGCCGGACGGCAGGGCCCGCGTCGAGGCGCTGCCGAAGGGCAATCCCAATGACACCAATGTCCTGCGCGCATTCGCGACCGCTGTTCTTCGCGCCGAACCGTCGGCGACGGGACCCGCGATCAGTTACTACGAATCTGGACGAACCGTCACCGCAGCCTTTGTCGAAGCCGGCATTCTGGCACTGGCTGCAATCGCGATTTTGCTCTTTATCGCCCTGAGACGCGTCACGGATGTGCTGTTGACGCTGATCCCGCTTCTGCTCGCCGGCGCGGTGACGCTGGAGATTTGCGTGCTGGACGGCTTCGCGCTCAATTTCGCCAACATTATCGCGCTCCCGCTGTTGCTCGGCGTCGGCGTGGCGTTCAAGATCTACTACATCATGGCATGGCGCGCCGGAAAGACCGGTCTGCTGCAATCGACGCTGACCCGAGCTGTGATATTCAGCGCCATGACCAACGCGGTTGCGTTCGGAAGCATGTGGGCGTCGAGCTATCCCGGCATGTCGAGCATGGGCAAGATGATGGCGCTGGCGCTATTGTGCACGATGGCCGCGGCCGTGCTGTTTCAGCCGGTTCTGATGGGGCGCCCGCGGCAAGTAAATGCCGGCCCGGAATCGTCAGCGGATCTCGCTGAAGCCGCGGAATAGAGGTTCACGGGATTTCCCCCTTTGCACCATCTTTGTGCACGCAAGCGCACAACATGGGCATGCAATGCAGCAAGAGAATACGCATTGTGGCATGGGGGACTTCCGATGAGCGATGCCGTCCATCCAGTCGATGAAATTCTGCCATTGCCCAAGCTGTTAGCGCTCGGCCTGCAGCACGTCCTCGTAATGTACGCCAATGCTGTCGCGGTGCCTTTGATCCTTGGCGGCGCGCTTCATCTTCCCAAAGATCAGATCGCGATGCTGATCAACGCCGATCTGTTCGCTTGCGGGATCGCGACGCTGATCCAGACCGTCGGCTTAGGCCCGTTCGGAATCCGGCTTCCGATCATCATGGGCGTGACGGCGGTGGCAATCTCCCCGATGCTGGCCATGGCCGCCATGCCCGGTGTCGGTTTGACCGGAATATACGGTGCCGTCCTGGTCGGCGGCATCTTCGGACTATGCGTCGCCCCGTTCGTCAAATACGTGCTGCGGTTCTTCCCTGCGGTCGTCACCGGCACGATCATCACCATGATCGGCGTGGTTCTGACGCGCGTTGGCGTGAACTGGGCCGGCGGCGGTGCGGCGACGGCGGATTTTGGCGCCGCGGGCTATCTGTTGATCGCCGCGTTGGTGCTGGGCGTGATCCTGTCCGTCATCAAATTCGCCACCGGCTTC
>JAJYAH010000192.1 GCA_021779635.1 Pseudomonadota bacterium
GCGATATCCGCGCCTTCTCGGCATTCTCGATCAGCGCCTCGCGCCGCTTCGGCTGCTTGATCTCGCCGGAGCGCTTGAGCAGCGTTTCCAGGTCGCCATATTCGACGATCAGTTGCGCGGCGGTCTTGATGCCGATTCCCGGCACGCCCGGCACATTGTCGGTCGAATCGCCGGCCAGCGCCTGCACCTCGACGACCTTTTCGGGAGGCACGCCGAATTTTTCGATCACCTCGGCGATGCCGATGCGGCGGTCCTTCATGGTGTCGAACATGGTCACCTTGTCGGTGACGAGCTGCATCAGGTCCTTGTCCGAGGAGACGATGGTCGTGGTCGCGCCACGCTCGCCGGCCTCGCGGGCATAGGTTGCGATCAGGTCGTCGGCCTCGAAGCCGCCTTGCTCGAGGCAAGGCAGATCGAAGGCGCGGACCGCCTCGCGGATCAGCGGAAATTGCGGAATCAGGTCGTCCGGCGCCGGCGGCCGGTGCGCCTTGTAGTCCGGATAGAGCTTGTTGCGGAAGGTGATTTCCGACTTGTCGAAGATGATGGCGAGGTGGGTCGGCCGGTTATCCGGCGGCATGTCGCGCAGCAGCTTCCACAGCATGTTGCAGAAGCCGAGTACGGCGTTGACCTGCAATCCGTCGGATTTGCGGTTCAGCGGCGGCAGCGCGTGGTAGGCGCGAAAAATATAGGAGGAACCGTCGACCAGAAAGACGTGATCGCCCTTGGCAAGGGCTTTGACGGCGGCAGGCTTTGGAGCGGCTTTCTCGGAGGTTTTCGGCATGGCCGCAACTTAGGGATTTTTGCGGCGATTGACAGCCTTTGGGACGGGATGTTCCGGGATTTTTGCGTTCCACGGCATTTCCCGAATGAGTTGCAACGGCAGCCGTTCCATGTCCCCCTGCGGCAATCGGCCGGCCGAAAGGGAGAATCCATGACCGCGCAACTCGACACGCTGATGGACAAGCTGCGATCGGTCGAGGCCGAAATCGAAGCCGAATTGGCCAAGCGCCGCGAAGAACTGCGTTACCGCATTGAAAGCCGCAGGATCGTATTCGAAGAAGACGTCAGGCGCATCCACCGCGCCATCAAGACCCATGCTGCACGCTATTTCATCAACGCCAACCCGCTGATAGTGCTGACGGCGCCGGTGATCTATTCGCTGATCGTTCCGATCGCGTTGGTCGACATCTGGGTGATGGCCTATCAGGCGATCTGCTTTCCGATCTACAGGATTCCAAAAGTGCGCCGCCGCGACTACCTGATCTTCGATCGCCACCATCTCGCTTATCTCAACGTCATCGAGAAGATCAATTGCGCCTACTGCTCCTATTGCAACGGAGCGATCGCGTTTGTGCGCGAGGTGGGGTCGCGCACCGAGGTCTACTGGTGTCCGATCAAGCATGCCCGCCGGATACTCGGCCCGCACCCGCATTACCAGGGATTTGCCGACTTCGGCGACGCCGAAGGATTTCGCGAAAAACTGGTGCAGATGAAGGGTGGCGTCAAGATCGGTTGAAAAGCGGAACCGCAATCTCGATGACGGCTTGCCTCGTTGGTGCGCCTGGTTACTCCGCCGCCTGCAACGCCTTGCGCGGCTTTTTCGGTGCGATCCAGAACGCGGCGGGACGCTCAAACAGGAAGTCAGCGCCGACCGCCAGCGCCATCTGCCACAGCGCCAGCGCCCCGGCGACGCCGACGATCGTGACAATGAGCGAAATCGCCCCGATATCGTGGATCAGGCCGGTCCTCAGCAACAGCGTCCGCGTCGCAGCCATCGGCAGGAAGAATGCCAGATAGATGACGATGGAGTGCTCGCCGAAGAAGCGCAGGAAAGTCAGCCACCGCGCCCGCGCCAGCAGCGTGCCTATGGTGATGATCGCGCAGGCGCCGGCAAGCCCAAGCGCGAGCGAGATCAGGGGCCATTCGCTGAAACCGAATTTTACCAGGCTGCCGTTGACGAGGGCCCAGAGCGCCAGGCCGACGAGCGCCCCCGCGGGACGCGCCCGTGCGCGGTCGGACAGCGCGAACACATAATCGGCGAACAAATAGCCGGAGTAGAAATAGAGGAAGCGCGCGCAAAATTCATCGATCACGGTCCAGCCGGTCGCAATATGTGCCATCTCCAATAACGCCGCGACGCCCCAGATCGGCAGCGGCGGCCATCGCCGGGTGGCCTTGGTGACGACAAAGAACACCGGCAGCAGATAGATGAACCATAGCGTGCCGAAAGGCTCGATGAAGGATTCCAGATACAGGAAGCCGACGTGAGTCCAGCCTGTCTCGGCGGCAAAGGATGGCGCCTTGAAGCCGAACTGGATCGTCACCCACAGCACGTAAAAATAGGCAAAGTGCACGACCTTGCGGTCGAGATAGGTGCGCCAGTCGCGGTCGATCACGATCGACAGGAACAGGCCGGAGATCAGGAAGAAATCCGGCATCCGGAACGGCTTGGCGAACATGACAACCAGATGCATGAAGCCGGTCTGGCCGGCGGCGGCCTCGACGCCCAGCACCGAATGCATCATCACCACCATGACGATGCAGATGCCCTTGGCGTAGTCCACCCAGTCGACGCGTCCGGGCGCCGAAGGCACGGAATGCGCGGCAATGGCGGATGTGCCATTTGGTGTCATCGGTGTCCCTTTTCGGCGCTGGAACGCGGCATCATCGGCCTGATCGGTTTCTTTCTCCTTTATTCATACAAATGACATGCCGCTTTTTCGGAACTTTCCGGTTTCCCCTTTGGCGGATCATGCGCTAAGACCCGCCCACATAACGTTAACCATTATTGATGGGTTTGCAGATGCGCATCGCCATGATTGGCACGGGCTATGTGGGGTTGGTGTCAGGCGCCTGTTTCGCGGATTTCGGCCACCAGGTCACCTGTGTGGACAAGGACGGCGACAAGATCGCGAGCTTGCGTCGGGGGGAAATCCCGATTTTCGAGCCCGGCCTCGATGCGCTGGTAGCTTCCAATGTGAAGGCCGGGCGGCTGGGTTTTGCCACCGATCTTGCCGCGCCGGTCGCGGCGGCCGACGCGGTGTTCATTGCCGTCGGCACCCCGTCCCGACGCGGCGACGGCCACGCCGATCTGAGCTACGTTCATGCCGCGGCGCGCGAGATCGCAACGGCGCTGGATGGCTTCACCGTCGTGGTCACCAAATCGACGGTGCCGGTCGGCACCGGTGACGAAGTCGAGCGGTTGATTCATGAAGCCAATCCATCGGCCGATATGGTGGTGGCCTCCAATCCGGAATTCCTGCGCGAGGGTGCCGCGATCCGTGACTTCAAGTTTCCGGATCGCATCGTGGTCGGCACTTCGGATGAGCGCGCGCGCAAGGTGCTCGGCGATATCTACCGGCCGTTGTCGCTCAACCAGGCGCCGCTGATGTTTACCGAGCGTCGCACCGCCGAGCTGATCAAATACGCGGCCAATGCGTTTCTCGCCACCAAGATCACCTTCATCAACGAGATCGCGGATTTGGCCGAAAAGGTCGGCGCCGACGTGCAGGAAGTCGCGCGCGGCATCGGGCTCGACAATCGCATCGGCTCGAAATTCCTGCATGCCGGTCCCGGCTTCGGCGGCTCCTGCTTTCCAAAGGATACCCGCGCGCTGGTCAAGATCGCGCTCGATCATAACGTGCCGTTGCGGATCGTGGAGGCCGTGCTGGCGGTCAACGACAACCGCAAGCGCGCGATGGCGCGCAAGGTCGCAGGCGCGGCGGGCGGCAGCCTGCGCGGCAAGACCATCGCCGTGCTTGGCCTGACCTTCAAGCCCGACACCGACGACATGCGCGAGGCGCCGTCGATTCCGCTCGTGACCGGGCTGCTCGACATGGGCGCGAAGGTGCGCGCGCACGACCCGGTCGGGATGGAACAGGCGCGGCGCGAATTGCCCGATATCGAATATTGCGACGATCCCTACGCTTGCGTTCGCGGCGCGGACGCCATGGTGGTGGTGACCGAATGGGTGCAATACCGCACCCTCGACCTTGAGCGCCTGAAGAGCGAACTGGCGCACCCCGTGGTCGTCGACCTGCGCAATATCTATCGCCCGGAAGAGATGACGGCGCTCGGCTTTATTTATGAAAGCGTCGGGCGCGGGACGATTTGAGTTAGCTTGCAACGGCGTTTTCCGTCACGGCCGGGCTTGTCCCGGCCATCCACGCCTTGTTCTCTGCTTGCTCAGGAAAGACGTGGATGCCCGGCACAAGGCCGGGCATGACGATTTGGTGAGAAAAGTGCCCCGCAGCTTCGACACCCCTCTCCCGATCGACGCGGTGCTGGACCAGCTGGCGGTCACGCTCGCGGACCGCAACGCCGCCGTGCTGGTGGCGCCGCCCGGCGCCGGCAAGACCACGCGGGTGCCGCTGGCGCTGCTCGACGCGCCATGGGCCGGAAACAGGAAAATCATCGTGCTGGAGCCGCGGCGGATCGCAGCCCGCGCCAGTGCCGAGCGGATGGCAAAGACGCTGGGCGAGCGCGCCGGCGAGACCGTCGGCTACCGCGTCCGGTTCGGCTCGAAGGTGTCGCGCGCGACACGGATCGAAGTCGTCACCGAAGGCGTCTTCTCACGGCAGATTCTCGACGATCCGGAATTGTCCGGCGTCGCCGCAGTGCTGTTCGACGAGTTCCACGAGCGCTCGCTCGATGCCGATTTGGGCCTTGCGCTGGCGCGCGACGCCCAGGTCGGCCTGCGCGAGGATCTGCGCATCCTCGTGATGTCGGCGACACTGGACGGCGCGCGGGTTGCCAAACTGCTCGGCGATGCGCCGGTGATATCAAGCGAAGGCCGCGCCTTTCCGGTCGAGACCCGCTATCTCGGCCGCAAGGCCGATGCGCCGCTGGAGCGGCAGATGGCGGATGCGATCGCGATGGCGCTGCGCGCCGATCCGGGTTCCGTACTGGCGTTTCTGCCGGGGGCTGCCGAGATTCGCCGGACCCAGAATTTTCTCGGCGAGCGGGTCCACGACGCCGGCGTCGAAATCGTTCCGTTGTTCGGCGCACTGGACGCGGCCGTGCAGGATCGCGCCATCGCGCCGGCGCCGAAGGGCCAGCGCAAGGTCGTGCTGGCGACGTCAATTGCGGAAACCTCGCTGACCATTGAGGGCGTTCGTATCGTGGTCGATTCCGGCGTGGCGCGGGTGCCGCGGTATGAGCCTGACATCGGCCTGACGCGGCTGGAAACCGTGCGTGCCTCGCGCGCCGCGGTCGATCAGCGCCGCGGCCGTGCCGGCCGTACCGAGCCCGGCGTGTGCTACCGGCTGTGGGATGAGCCGCAGACCGCATCGCTGGCGCCCTACACCCAGCCCGAGATTCTCAGCGCCGACCTGTCGTCGCTGGTGCTGGACCTCGCGCAATGGGGCGTCAGTGATCCCTCGACGCTGGCGTTTCTGGATGCGCCGCCCGCGCCGGCGCTGAAGGAGGCGCGAAGCCTGCTGCGCGAACTCGGGGCGCTCGACGGCGACGGCCGGATCACGGCGGAAGGCAAGAGCCTGCGCGCGCTGGCGCTGCCGCCGCGGCTGGCGCGCATGATTGTGGATTCGCATCGCTGGGGCGCGGGCGAACGAGCCGCGGAGATTGCAGCCATCCTCACCGAGCGCGGGCTCGGCGGCGACAGCGTCGATCTTGATAGCAGGCTCGACCAATTCCGCCGCGACCGCTCGCCACGCGCGAGTAGTGCGCGCAGTCTAGCGCAGCGCTGGGCGTCGCAGGTGGCGGCAACTTCTTCCCCCTCCCCCCCTGCGGGGGAGGGTCGGGGAGGGGGGTCCCCAGGCACGGCGGCAGCGGCTGGAGCTACCCCCACCCCCAACCCCTCCCCGCAAGGGGGAGGGGAGCACAGAAGCTCCCGCTCGATTGAGGGACAACTCACGACCGGCGTCATGCTGGCTTTTGCCTTTCCCGACCGGGTGGGGCGCAATCGCGGCAATGGCAGCTTCGTGCTCGCCAATGGGCGTGGCGCGGCCGTCGACCGGACCTCCGCGCTGGCGCGCGCGCCTTATGTTGCGGTCGCCGAACTGACCGGGACCGCAGCACAGGGCCGCATTCTGCTGGCGGCGCCGATCGAACTCGCCGACATCGAGTTGCACTTCGCCGATCAGATCGAGGTCGCCGAAGAGATTTCGTTCGACCGCGACGCGATGGCGTTGCGGGCACGGCGCAAGCGAACCCTGCACGCGATCACGCTATCGGAAACCCCAATGGCGCTGTCGCCCTCGGCAGAAACCGCGCAGGTGCTGTCCGATGGCCTTGTCAGCTCTGGTTTGGAGGGATTGCCGTGGTCGAAACCCCTGAAGCAGTGGCGCGACCGTGTGATGTTCTTGCGCGCGGCCGAGGCCGGCGCGTCACCGAATCCGTGGCCGGACCTGTCCGATGAGGCGCTCGCCGCACAGCGCGAGGCCTGGTTGACGCCGGCGCTGACAGACAAGACTTCGCTGAAGCAATTTTCAGCGGGCGACCTGTCGGATGCGCTGATGGCGCTATTGCCCTGGGAACTGCGCGCGCGGCTGGAGCGCGAGGCGCCGACGCATTTCGAGGCGCCGACCGGCACCATGCTGGCGATCGACTATGAGGCCGAGCAGGGGCCGACGATCGCGGTCCGGCTGCAGGAATTGTTTGGGATGAACACCCATCCGTCGATCGCCAAGGGCGCGGTGCCGCTGGTGTTGGAACTGCTGTCGCCGGCGCACCGGCCGGTGCAGGTGACGCGGGATCTGCCGGGCTTCTGGCGCGGCAGCTATGCGGCGGTGCGCTCCGATCTGCGCGGGCGTTATCCGCGGCACCCCTGGCCGGAGGATCCCGCAAGCGCGATGCCGACACGACGCGTCAAGCCACGGGGCACGTAGGCGTCATCCGCCGCGGCTCAACGGAATGAACGCCGCGTATCCAGCCCCTCCCATTAACACTTCGCTCATCCTTTTCGTCAAAATGGCAGCCTTTCCCGCCGCCGTTAGTCGCGACTTGGCGGCTAACGTGGTGATATCAGCTGTTAGGATCGAGTGTGGCGTGATGCGTAATATAATGATCTTTGCCGCCTTCATCGCCGGCCTCGGCACCCTGATGGCGCAGATGGCCGACAAGATGACACCGGCGCTCGCCCATAACGCGTCTCCTAAAGCTGCCTTCGTGGAGACCGTCGCGCAGACCGGTTCTCGCAGCATCCGCATTCCCCGCGACGCCCGCGGCCATTTCGAAACCGAAGGCCGGATCGACGGCCAGCGCATCGGCTTCATGGTCGATACCGGCGCCTCGATGATCGCGCTGAACGAAAGCTCCGCCGCGCGGTTCGGGCTGCGCCCGTCGCGCAACGATTACAACGCCACGGTCACGACCGCCAACGGCACCATCAAGGCCGCGCGCACCCGGCTTGCCATGGTCGATGTCGGCGGACTGGTGGTGCGCGATGTCGATGCCATGGTGCTGCCCGACGAAGCCCTGTCGGAGAACCTGCTCGGCCTGTCGTTCCTGTCAAAGCTGAAGCGCTTCGAATACGCCAATGGCCAGATGGTGCTGGAGCAATAGGGCTCTTTCGCTGGGTTGGGTTTGAGTGTTTGAAGGCAAGTGCTTGAAGGAGGGCTTGCTCAATGGCGCGGAAGCGTCGCTTCCGGTTCGGCTTACCCATCGTCTTCGCCGGGCGCCAGTCCGTCGGCGGGGTCAGCCAATTCGGTTCGCTGCGGCGGCCACCTTCTGCGCGCTCGGCAGTGGATGGCCTGACAGCGTATCGTCTGATTCAAAAAGCCCGCAGCGGATTTTCCGGCGCGGGCTCAATTGTTGCGACGATGAAGATATGCCGGTGATTTGCCCGACGTGTCAAAATATTTTTGCGGGATCGTTCAAAAGGCCGGACCATGCTACTTTGCATGGGGTCGTTTTGGATATTTTCGTCGAGAGGCCCGTCCATGGTTCAGAAACCACGCTGGGTCGGAGCGATAGCGGTCAAGTAGCTCGTAGGGCGCAACAGCGCAGCGTAGGGCGCCGCCGCCGTGCAGAGATGGTTGGATGACGCTTCGCCAATCCGCCGCAATTAATCGTCACAAAACGGCTGTCCCGCCTTCCGCCGCGCCCGCGCATTCGCTAAGGCTGCGGTGCATTCTTTTTTAGCTTTCCCAACGAGGCATCCAGATGTTTCCGAAGCCGAAATCCGTTCTGGTTCCGAATACCTATGCGTACGAATCCGAGCCGATGGTGAAGGCGACCGGGTTTCGCGAATACGACGCCCGCTGGCTGTTCGGCAAGGAAATCAACCTGATGGGCATTCAGGCGCTGGGCATGGGGCTGGGCGCGTTGATCGCGGAACTCGGCGCCAGGCAGGAGGTCGTCACCGGGCACGATTTCCGCGGCTATTCGGCCTCGATCAAATATGCGCTGATTTCGGGATTGCTGGCGTCAGGCTGCAAGGTTCACGACATCGGCCTGTGCATGACGCCGATGGCGTATTTTGCGCAATTCGATCTCGATGTTCCCTGCGTCGCGATGGTGACGGCCTCGCATAACGACAATGGCTGGACCGGCGTCAAGATGGGCGCCAATCGGCCGCTCACCTTCGGCCCCGACGAGATGAACCGTCTGAAAGAGATCGTGCTCAATGCCGACTTCAAGAACAAGGTCGGGGGCTCATATCAGTTTCACGAGAATTTTCCGGCCCGCTACATTGCCGATTTGACCAAGCGGCCGAAACTGAAACGCAAGCTGAAGGTCGTGGTCGCCTGCGGCAACGGCACCGCGGGCGCCTTCGCGCCGCAGGTGATGCAGGCGATCGGCTGCGAGGTGGTGCCGCTCGACACCGAACTCGATTACACTTTCCCGAAATACAATCCCAATCCCGAAGACATGGAAATGCTGCACGCCATCCGCGACGCGGTGCTGGCGAACAAGGCGGATGTCGGCCTAGGGTTCGACGGCGACGGCGACCGCTGCGGCGTGGTCGACAATACCGGCGAGGAAATTTTCGCCGACAAGGTCGGCGTGATGCTGGCGCGCGACATGTCGGCGATCCACAAGAATGCGCAGTTCGTGGTCGACGTGAAATCGACCGGGCTGTTCGTGACCGATCCGGTGCTGCAAAAGCAGGGTGCGAAGGCGACCTACTGGAAGACCGGCCATTCCTACATGAAGCGCCGCACCAACGAATTGGGCGCGCTGGCGGGTTTCGAGAAGTCCGGTCACTTCTTCTTCAACGCGCCGTTCGGCCGCGGCTACGATGACGGCCTGATCTCGGCGATCGCGGTTTGCGAGATGCTCGATCGCGCGCCAGGAAAGTCGATGGCGGATCTGAAAAACGCGCTGCCGAAAACCTGGTCCTCGCCGACCATGTCGCCGCATTGCTCGGACGAGGCCAAATACGGCATCGTCGATGATGTGGTGAAGCATTTCGAGGCGATCCAGAACAAGGGCGGCAAGGTTGCGGGGCAGCCGATCCGCGATCTCGTCACCGTCAACGGCGTGCGCGTCACCGTCGAGGATGGCAGCTGGGGCCTGGTGCGGGCCTCATCCAACAAGCCGGAACTGGTTGTCGTGGTCGAGAGCCCGGTATCCGAGCAGCGTATGCGCGACATGTTCGAGGCGATGGATTCCGTGTTGCGCACCCATCCCGAAGTCGGCGAATACAATCAGAAAATCTGAGCGTTACGCCGCCGGTACCGGCAACGCGGTGACCGATTTGATCTTCTCCATCGCGAAACGCGACGTGACATTCTTCAGCGGTACAGCGCCGATCAGCTTCTTGTAAAAGATATCGTAGCTCGGCATGTCCGCGACCACGACGCGCAGCATGTAGTCGACGTCGCCCGCCATGCGGTAGAATTCCATCACCTCGGGCATCGCGCTGACGGCGTCCGCGAAGGTCCGCAGCCAGGCTTCCGAATGATCGGCGCTCTCGACCGACACGAATACCGAAATGCCGAGCCCGATCTTGTTCTGATCGACCAGCGCCACCCGGCGCAGGATCACGCCGTCG
>JAJYAH010000193.1 GCA_021779635.1 Pseudomonadota bacterium
GCCGCCGAGGTCAGCGCCTTGATCTTCATTTCGGCGACGTGCCCTTCATAGGTGATCTGCACCTTTGCAAGGCCGCTCTCGGTCAGTTGCCCGGCGAACGAGCCCAGCTTTTCGGCAAGCTCGATGAACGGCTTCAGCTTGGGCGCCTCTTCGGCGGTAATCGACGGGAAATTCACCGCGTTGGAGATCGCGCCGGTCAAGAGATAGTCCGACATCTGCTCGGCAACCTGAAGTGCGACATTCTCCTGCGCTTCGGTGGTGGCGGCGCCGAGATGCGGCGTGCAGATCACGTTGGGATGGCCGAACAGGACGTTGGTGGTGGCCGGCTCCTCGACGAACACGTCGAACGCCGCACCCGCGACCTGCTTGGAATTCAGCGCATCGACCAGCGCCTGCTCGTCGACCAGGCCGCCCCGCGCGCAATTGATGATGCGCACGCCCTTCTTCATCCTGGCCAGCGCCGCCGCATCGATGATGTTCTTGGTCTTCTCGGTCAGCGGCGTGTGCAGGGTGACAAAATCGGCGCGCTTGAACAGATCGTCAAGCTCGACCTTCTCGACGCCGATGTCCTTGGCGCGTTCCGGCGACAGAAACGGGTCGAACGCGATCACCTTCATGCGCAGGCCGAGGGCGCGGTCGGCGACGATCGAACCGATATTGCCGCAGCCGATCACGCCCAGCGTCTTGCCGGTGATCTCGACCCCCATGAAGCGGTTCTTCTCCCACTTGCCAGCCTGGGTCGACGCATCGGCCTGCGGAATCTCGCGCGCCAGCGCCAGCATCAGGGTGATGGCGTGTTCGGCGGTGGTGATCGAATTGCCGAACGGCGTGTTCATCACAATGATACCCTTGGCGGTGGCGGCCGGTATCTCCACGTTGTCGACGCCGATCCCGGCACGGCCGATGACCTTCAGCCGCTTCGCCTTCTCGATGATCTTGGCGGTCGCCTTGGTGGCGGAGCGGATCGCGAGGCCGTCGTAATGGCCGATGATCTCCGCGAGCTTGTCCTTATCCTTGCCGAGGTTGGGCTGGAAATCCACCTCGATGCCGCGATCCTTGAAGATCTGCACGGCGGCGGGCGACAAGGCGTCGGAAATGAGAACTTTGGGTTTGGACATGGGGATGATTCCTGAAAATGAAAATTTTGCTGAGCCGCTTAGCCCTCTCCCCTTGCGGGAGAGGGTGGCTCCTTCGAGCGAAGCGAGATGGAGCCGGATGAGGGGTTGCGACAAAACGTGAGGTCGCCCCCTCAGCCGCCTTCGCTTCGCCATGGCCGATGCAGGCATCGGTATTTTAAGAGCGGCGGCCGAAGGCCGCCTATGACCCTCTCCCACAAGGGGAGAAGGAAAGTGGCTACGCCGCCCTGGCGAGCGTCGATTTGGTCTCGGCGAAAGCCCAGTCGATCCACTGCGTCAGCAGCGCGACGTCCTTGGCTTCGACGGTAGCGCCGCACCAGATACGCAGACCTGCCGGCGCGTCGCGGTAGTGCGCAAAGTCGTAGCCAGCGCCCTCCTTCTCGACCAGCGCGACCAGCTTCTTGGCGAAATCCGCCTGCGCATCCGGCGTCAGCGACGTGATCGCGGGATCGACCACCTTCATGCACACCGAGGTATTGGAACGGATCGCCGGATCCCCGGCCAAGAAATCGATCCATGGCGTTCTCGCCTTCCAGTCGGCGAGCACCTTGGTGTTGGCGTCGGCGCGTGAAATCAGGACCTTCAGGCCGCCGACCGACTTCGCCCAGTGCAGCGCGTCGAGATAATCCTCGACGCACAGCATCGACGGCGTGTTGATGGTCTCGCCCTCGAAGATGCCTTCGTTGAGCTTGCCGCCCTTGGTCATGCGGAAGATTTTCGGCAATGGCCAGGCCGGCGTGTAGCTTTCGAGCCGCGCCACCGCGCGCGGACCAAGCACCAACATGCCGTGCGCAGCCTCGCCGCCCAGCGCCTTTTGCCAGGAGAAGGTCACCACATCGAGCTTGGCCCAGTCGAGCTTCTGCGCGAAGGCCGCCGAGGTCGCGTCGCAGATCGTCAGACCTTCGCGCGTCGCGCTGATCCAGTCGGCATTGGGGACGCGCACGCCCGAGGTGGTGCCGTTCCAGGTAAAGACGATGTCGGAGGCGGGATCGGCCTTGCTCAGGTCGGGAATTTCGCCATAGCCGGCATGCAGCCGGGTGACGTCCTTCAGCTTCAATTCCTTGACGATATCGCTGACCCAGCCTTCGCCGAAGGATTCCCAGGCGATCGTGGTCACCGGGCGCGCGCCGAGCAGCGACCACAGCGCCATCTCGACCGCGCCGGTATCGGATGCGGGCACAATGCCGATCTTGTAGCCGGCAGGCACTTCAAGCACCTCGCGCGTCAATTCGATCGCGAGCTTGAGCTTGGCCTTGCCGATTTTCGCGCGGTGCGAACGGCCAAGGGCGGCGTCTTTGAGATATTGGGCGTTCCAGCCGGGGCGCTTGGCACAGGGGCCGGACGAAAAATGCGGCACGTTAGGCCGCAAAGCGGGCTTCGCTGCAGTCATGATCTATCCTTCCAGATAGTAAGCCTCCCGTTGGGGGGAGGTGTCCCGCCGCGGTGCATAAGGGAATCGTGTTGCACCGTCAAGGAACTTCGGAAGGATCAGGCAGGATTCCGGCATCACGCTCGATTGATGGCTCGGCACCAACGTCCGCCGACAATTGCGCGGGCGGCTGCGAATCCAGCAGTTCTGCGGCATCGGTGACCAGCCTGGCGGCTCGGCGCCTGCTGGCAATTTTCAGGACGCTTTTTTCATCCGCCCGCACGACGTACTCGTTGCCGATCCTGACAATCGAATAATTCTTCATTGGCAAATCCCCAAGCTACCCGAGCCCACGGGATAGGCCACACTGTCACGGATCGTTCCGGGAAAAAAATTACGAAGGCCTGATTAGTTTATCGTGCGTTAACCGGAACGAATGGCGAAACCCGTTCCGCAACGGTCGCAACGGTGGCCCGCTTTGTGACAGCGAGCTGAGTTGTCACGGGATCGAGATGTCATCGCACCATCACTCGGATGAAATCCCGGAATCCGCCTCAATGCGCCGGCGCCAGCCCGAGAGACCGTTCGCTCTCGCCGATCCAGCGCCGCACGGCGGCATAGCCGTCGAGGTGAAAGCCGCCTTCATGCGCGAGCCTCGTATAGGCCAGCAGCGCGACGTCGGCGAGCGAGACGGCATCGCCGACCAGGAATCGCGTCGCGGCAAGCTGATGCTCCATTCGCGCCAGCGCCGCATAGCCACGTTTGATCTTGTCCGGATCGAGGTCGGACGCCGGCTTGCCGAGATAGACCATCTGGTAACGGCAGACCGCGACATAAGGCTCGTGGCTGTATTGCTCCCAGAACAGCCATTCGTCCATCTTTGCCGCGGCGAAGGCATCCGCAGGGATGAGATCGCTGCCGCGGGCAAGATAGCGGATGATGGCATTGGATTCCGCTAGCACCCGGCCGTCGTCGAATTCGATCACGGGCACCTGCCCGGCGCTGTTCATTTTGAGAAATTGCGTGGTGCGCGTCTCGCGCTTCCGCGTGTCGACGTCGATCCAGGTATAGGGCAGCGCGAGGGCGTCGCTGACCCATTTCACTTTCAGGCAATTGCCCGAATTGGTATCGCCGTAGATTTTCATGGCCGGCCACCGCCGTTCTGGAAACAGCGACAGACGAGCAGGCGAACTTCACCCTGTCAACGGGTTTGGTCCAGCCGCGAGCGAGCCTTGGGCGGGGCTCGGGGTCAGCGATCAGAATTTGTAGCCCAGACCGACCCGGAAGGTGTTGATGTCGGTGTCGATCGCCGAGGTGAAGCGAACGTATTCCCATTCCGCCCGCAGGAACAGGCATGACATCAGCATCATGTCGACCCCGAGCCCGCCGGAATATCCGTAAATCAGGTGGCTGTATTGCCCGATCGTCGCATTGTAAGAGATTGGTATGTAAGTAAATCCAGGAGCGGCGTTCGCATTGACCCCGTACCCGGAGATGGAGGCGGTCCTGACGATATCCGCCTGTCCCAGCGCTACCCCGCCGAACATATAGGGCAGGAACGATCCGACCGCATAGCCGGCGCGGGCGCGAAACGTCCCCATATCGGAAATCGCGATCGAACTCGTGGCCTGATACAACACGTTGTCAGTATAGCCAAGGGAGTCCACAAAGGAGCGACCCATGCTGTCGGTTTGTGAGCCGCCAAACTTGCCATGCAGATAGCTGAACTCCAAACCGAGAACGACACTGTCCCATTGGCTGTTATAACCCACAAAGCCACCGAATCCGGTTCCGCGAACCGAGACTTTGCCTCCCACCGGCCACGAGGAGACCTGGCCTGATTCCTCGAGCGCCAGACCGTTTAGGAGTTGGGCCGCGACGCTTTGCGTTGCGCCGCTGAAATTCATATCGGACTCGCCGATGGCGCCCTGGCCGCCGACGTAAAATCCCTGCCAGTTGACGGTCGGTGAAGGCGTGTACGGAAGCAGTGAGCCGTGAAGAAAATCGGGCATGTCGGCCGCCTGCGCGCCGGCTGCCGTTCCGAACATCATCATCGCCAGCAAAAATCTACGCATCGCAGCACTCCCATCGAACGCTCTGGACTTGCGTTGATCATCGCCTGTTAACCTTAACCAATCGTTGTCGCGACACGCGGCTGGAGCATTTTCCGGCGAAGGCCTGCCCCGCGACGCAAAAATAAAAACGGCGCGGGAATCCCGCGCCGTTGGCAGACGTAAAGAAGAATAAGACCCGATCAGCCCTTGGTGACCAACGGCGGCGGCGGCGGCGGCACATCGCAGCAGGTCCAGCGCACGCC
The DNA here is from genome assembly GCA_021779635.1 of Pseudomonadota bacterium. The sequence goes on from JAJYAH010000193.1 coordinate 4,823, forward strand.
AAGCATGATGTCTTGCGAGGTCAGGTCGCGGAACTGGAAGCTAGACGGGCCGGCGTTGCTGCCGTCGAACGAACTGCCGAAGCCGTGCACCGCGGTGCCCATGTCGAGATAGCGGTAGGCCAGTTCGACCGTGAAGTTATTGGTGACCCTGTACGCAATACCGGCATAGAGGGCCCATGCGAGGTTGGTTGTGGATGCACCATTGGCGAAATACGAAGAGGCGCCGAAACTACCTAAGCCGGGAGCAAACGCCAAACCGGAGTCTTGAAGACCTGTGGTCTGAATATGCGCTGCGCCGACGCCGGCACCGACGAACGGCGTGAGGCACCACCAGGTGCCGAGATCGGCGTAGGCGTTGACCAGTCCGACCCAACTCGTATAGCCGCCTTGATAGACGTCAGAGAGCGTGCTGCCGCCGGGGAACGTAGAGAAATCCGTACCACTGAAGCCAACACGCGAGCGGTACTCACCGGTGATGTCAGCGCGGAACCAGTTGTTGAATTGATAACCGACGCCGACGCTGTAGAACGTGCCGCCGGTGAAGCCCTCACCCTGTTGCGTCAGCGTCGAGCCGGCCGGCAAGGTGTCGTAAAGATTGTCGTGCAGCTTGCCGCTTGAATTGGTCATGCCGATATCGCCGCGCAAATACCACCCGCCGAAATCCTGCACCGGCGGCGCATAATATGGCTGCGGGGGCGGCATGATCGGCATGTCGGCCGCGAACGCCGCCGATGACAGCAGGGATGCCGCTCCGGCGGCAACGAGAAACTTAACGCTACGCATTGGCTTCGTCCTTTTGCCCGGTGAGGCAGACAACGGAGGCCTCACATCTAAAAACCCACGGCCGGACGATCGCACCAAAACCTTAAGCGGCGCTTAACCCTAATTTTTAAGGTTGATAATCTCTTGGCAATATCCGCAAGGACATGTGCACCGCACCCGCATCGGGGCTCCGAGCAATAACATCGCGTCCTTTCAATATCTTGGCATGCGACCCCGGAGCCCGCGAAGACACCTGTGCGGCCAGGCCGGGTCGAACTGTTGCGAATCGCCTGAAGTTTTTTTGCGTGGAAGAAATCCGGCGCGCAAAAAAAGGCGGCATCGCCACAATCGCTAACAATGTGTTGACGAAGAACTCTGGATTCTCACACGAGCGCCGTTCGCGTCAGTGCGCCGTCTTCGGCATCTTCGGCAGGAACACCGCGAGCAAGCCGATCGCGGGCAGAAACGCGCAGACCTGGTAGACGAACGCGATGCCGGTATGGTCGGCGACCTTGCCGAGCACCGCAGCGCCGAGACCGCCGATGCCGAACGCGACGCCGAAGAACACGCCGGAGATCATCCCGAAACGGTGCGGCATCAGTTCCTGCGCGAACACGATGATCGACGAGGTCGTCGACGAGATGATCAAGCCGATGAACACCGTCAGCACCGCGCCGGTCAGCAGTCCGGCATGAGGCAATGCCAGCGTGAACGGCAGCGCGCCGAGAATCGAAAACCAGATCACATATTTGCGGCCGAAGCGATCGCCGAGCGGTCCGCCGAAGAACGCCCCTATCGCGTTGGCGGCTAGAAACACGAACAGATAGATTTGCGCCGCCTGGGTCGAGACCCCGAACTTGTCGATCAGATAGAACATGTAATAGCTCGACAGGCTGGAGACGTAGAGCTGCTTGGAAAACAGCAGCGCAACCAGCACCGCCAGCGCGATCATGACGCGGCGCGAATCCGGCGCATCCGGATGCGGCGCGGCCGGCACGAATTTCCTGGCCGCGATCTGCGGCCGGTACCAGATCCCGATCCGCCAAAGGATGACGATGGCGAGAAAAGCAATCGAGGAAAACCAGGCGATGCTGGGTTGACCGAACGGCACCACGAACAGCGCCGCCAGCACCGGGCCCATCGAGGAGCCTGCGCTGCCGCCGACCTGAAACACCGATTGCGCAAAACCATAGCGCCCGCCCGAGGCAAGCCGCGCGATCCGCGCCGATTCCGGATGGAACACCGCCGAGCCCAGCCCGACCAGTGCCGCGGCTATCAGGATGACGCCATATCGGTGCGCGACGCTCAGCAGCAGCAGGCCGAAGAATGTCGATCCCATGCCGACGGCGAGCGAGAACGGCTGCGCCTTCTTGTCCGTGAAATGCCCGACCATGGGCTGCAGCAGCGACGCGGTGAACTGGAACGCCAGCGTGATCAGCCCGATCTGCGCGAAGTCGAGCGCATAGCTTTGCTTGAGGATCGGATAGACTGACGGAATCAGCGACTGCATGGTGTCGTTGAGGAAATGCGAGAAGCTGATACCGCCCAGCACGATGTAGGCCGGTCCCGTCGCGGCTGCCGCTTTCGCGGCAGAAGCGGATGTCATGTCCGGCACGATCACCGGCGCAACCAAGGCTTCTTCGGAAACGACAACGGACTTGTTCAAGGCCTGGTTCCGTCAGGGATTCGCGGGCGCGAGGGAACACGCGTTACCTACGATGGCCGCGCCGCGTCCACCAGCATCAATCGATAATGGCAGCGATGCTATCGGGCGCCTGCCGATCAGGCAGCGGCGGCGTCGCCGAGTGCGGAAACGATGTGATCGACGACTTCCTCGACCAGGATGCGGTCATCACCCTCGCCCATCACGCGGATCACCGGCTCGGTTCCGGATGAGCGGACCAGCAACCGGCCATGGCCGTTGAGCCGTTTCTCGCCGTCAACGATGGCCAATTTCACATCGGCGTCGTCGAGCGGCTTGCCGCTGCGATAGCGCACATTCTTCAGGATCTGCGGCAGCGGATCGAAACGGTGACAGACTTCCGATACCGGGCGGCGAAGTTTTTGCACCACCGCCAGCACCTGCAATGCGGCGACAAAACCGTCGCCGGTGGTGGCATAGTCGGACAGAATGATGTGGCCGGAAGGCTCGCCGCCGAGATTGTAGCCGCGGCTCAGCATCTGCTCCAGCACATAGCGGTCGCCGACCGGCGTACGTATGAGTTCGATGCCGTGGCCTTCGAGGAAGCGTTCAAGCCCGAGATTCGACATCACGGTGGCGACGATGCCGGGCCTGGCGAGACGACCGTCTTCCTTCCAGCTTTGCGCAATCACCGCGAGCAACTGGTCGCCATCGACCAGATGTCCGCGCTCGTCGACCAGAATGACGCGGTCGGCATCGCCGTCGAGCGCGATGCCGATGTCGGCGCGCATTTCGCGCACCTTGCGGCTGAGCGCTTCCGGCGAGGTGGATCCGCATTCCTTGTTGATGTTGAATCCGTCGGGGTCGACGCCGATCGAAATCACGTCGGCGCCCAGTTCCCAGAGCGCTTCCGGCACCACCTTGTAGGCCGCGCCGTTGGCGCAATCGACCACCACGCGCAAACCGTCGAGGCTCAGATCGCGCGGCAGCGTGCGCTTGGCGAATTCGATGTAGCGGTCATGCACGCCGTCGATGCGGCGGGCGCGCCCCAGGCTGGCGCTCTGCGCCAGACGCTTGTCGAGCGATTCATCCAGCAAGTGTTCGATCTGCTTTTCGACATCGTCGGACAGCTTGAAGCCCTGCGGGCCGAACAGCTTGATGCCGTTGTCCTCGAACAGGTTATGCGAAGCGGAAATCATCACGCCGAGATCGGCGCGCATCGATTTGGTCAGCATCGCCACCGCCGGCGTCGGCATCGGGCCGAGCAGCAGCACGTCCATCCCGACCGAGGTAAAGCCCGCCACCATGGCGTATTCGATCATATAGCCGGACAGCCGCGTGTCCTTGCCGATCACGACGCGATGGCGATGGTCGCCGCGCTGGAACACCAGTCCGGCCGCCTGCCCGACCTTGAGCGCCAGTTCCGGCGTGATCAGACTATTGGCAAGGCCCCGAATCCCATCCGTTCCGAAATATTTGCGGCTCATGTAACCCCCAAGCGTCGTCCAGGATTCTCAAACCGTCCGGCAAGAAGCCTCGATCGCGCACCACCATAGCGTGCCGGCGGTTATACTGCCTCCGGCGCTAAAATGACTTCAAAAAATATGATGAATCATTACCAGCGGCAGATCCGGCGATTTCCGTTTAAGGTATTGTTAACACACAACTTATGCCAAACATCCCGCCGTGGCGGGGGCTGCCGTCAATCCTTGCGCTTGACGGAATGGTCCGGTTTCGAGGGTGCCGGCTGGGTGATGCTCACCGGATCCGAACCCGGAAAGGTCTCTTCCAGTCCCTCCTCCAGCGCCTGATCGAGCCGGCGTTTCTCAGCAGCTTTGGCGTCTTTGGGGTCGGAGCGTGGTCCGGTCATGGAGCCCTCCTGGCTGGCAGTGGCACCGGTTCCGCGGAGCGATTTTGCGGTTGGCCCAAGCATGCTAGATGAAACCTCAAGGCGGCAAATACAAGAAGGGTCGGGAACGTCCATGAAACACATCACCTGCATCGAGGATCTGCGGCAGCGCCATATTCGAAGGGTGCCCAAGGCGTTCTTCGACTACGCCGATCGCGGCTCCTATGCCGAGGAAACGCTGCGTGCCAATCGCGACGATCTTCAGGAGATCAAGTTCCGCCAGCGTATCCTGGTCGATGTGTCGAAGCGCGATCTCTCGACCAGGATTCTCGGCGAGCCCGCCGCGCTGCCATTGATCCTGGCGCCGATCGGACTTTGCGGCATGCAATTCGGCGATGGCGAAATTCACGCCTGCCGTGCCGCGCAGGCCGCCGGCATTCCGTTCACGCTGAGCACGATGTCGATCTGTTCGATCGAGGATGTCGCTGACAATGTCGACAAGCCGTTCTGGTTCCAGCTCTATGTCATGAAGGACCGCGGCTTCATCAAGGCGCTGATCGAGCGCGCGATCGCCGCGAAGTGCAGCGCGCTGGTGCTGACCGTCGATTTGCAGGTGATCGGGCAGCGCCATGCCGATATCAAGAATGGCATGACGGTGCCACCGGAGTGGACGCTGTCGAAGTTCTTCGATTTCGCGACCAAGCCGGCCTGGGTCTCCGGGGTGCTGCGCGGCAAGCGCCGCACCTTCGGCAACCTCGTCGGTCACCTCAAGGGCACCGACGATATCACCTCGCTGGGAACCTGGATCTCGACACAGTTCGACACCACGCTGAACTGGAAGGATGTCGAGTGGGTCCGCAGCATCTGGCCGGGCAAGCT
>JAJYAH010000194.1 GCA_021779635.1 Pseudomonadota bacterium
CGTCGATAAAGGACCGCGAAGCCGGCAGGTCATCGAACGACTGCTGTCAGGCGTGGCCGAAGGTTGGCGTCTGGTTGCGCTGAAGGGCAACCACGACGCCATGATGGCGCATGCGCTGCGGGATCCATCGAAGATGGCATCGTGGCTTGAGAAGGGCGGCGATGCCGCACTGGCGTCCTATGGCGGCGATCCCGCCGCCATTCCGCAGAGCCACCTCGCATGGCTCGACGGACTGCAACGGATGCACGTCGACGACCACCGGGTCTACGTTCACGCCGGCGTCGATCCCGAGGTTCCGCTGGACCAGCAGAGCGAAACGACGCTGCTGTGGAAGCGCTATCCGAAGGGTTTCCCTGGCGGCTTCGGAAGACTTCACGTCGTTCACGGTCATGATAATTCGCCCGAGGGCCCGTTGTTGTATGAGGGCCGCACCAACCTCGATACCCTCGCCTGGCGGACCGGACGCCTGGTGATCGGGGTGTTTGACGATGACAGGCCCGGCGGCCCCATCGATTTTATCGTGGTCAGGGGACCGCCGGCGGGGCGTTAGCCGGGCGCGCAATGTCGCCGGCATCGCACGCGCCGACGTCAATGCGGGATGTGCTGCCCCATCAATCCCGGACGCCAGGCCAGCGATGCGCCGGTGCGAACCGGCGTTTGCCGGCCGCCGCTTGGGGCTTTCGGTTCGGCGTGTTAGGCCTGCGCGGCAGCGGCCGACCCACGTCCTGAGGGTTGGCGCCGCGGCGCCCGGCGTGATCGAAACCGGCAAGAAACCGGCAGGAAATCGGCAAGGCGGTTGTGAAGAAAAAGTAATGTGAAAGTAACAAGGCGGTGTTGGCCCGTTCATAGCCCGTTCACGCCGGCTGGGCTCATCTTGCCGGCGGATATCGTACAGTTCATTTGCGGAGACTAGCTTGCGCCTGCTCGTCGTTGAAGATGATCCCGACCTCAATCGTCAGCTGACAACGGCCCTGACCGACGCCGGATATGTGGTCGATCGCGCCTTCGATGGCGAGGAGGGGCATTTTCTCGGCGACAGCGAACCTTACGACGCCGTGGTGCTCGATATCGGGCTGCCGAAGATGGACGGCATCTCGGTGCTGGAGGCATGGCGGCGCAACGGCCGTGCGATGCCGGTCTTGATCCTTACCGCCCGCGACCGCTGGAGCGACAAGGTGCAGGGTTTCGATGCCGGTGCCGACGATTATGTCGCCAAGCCGTTTCATCTGGAGGAAATCCTGGCCCGGATCCGCGCGCTGCTGCGCCGTTCCACCGGCCACGCCCAGTCTGAACTGATCTGCGGTCCGGTGTCGCTGGATACCCGCACCAACCGGGTCAGCGTGTCGGGCAATCCGATCAAGATGACCTCGCACGAATATCGGCTGTTGGCCTATCTCATGCACCATACCGGACGCGTGGTATCGCGCACCGAACTCGTCGAGCATCTTTATGATCAGGATTTCGATCGCGACTCCAACACCATCGAAGTGTTCGTCGGCCGCATCCGCAAGAAGCTCGAGGTCGACATCATCCAGACGGTGCGGGGGCTCGGCTATTTGTTGACGCCGCCAACGCCTGGCACCTGACCTGGCACTTGACCAAGGGTGTTGATCAAGGCCGGGTCTTACTGTCTTGTTCGAGCATGATCTTGTCCGCAAACCGGCATCCCTCGATCGGGCCGTCGCCCGGGGACATGCTTTCCGGGATCATGCTCTGATGCGCGGTAGTTCGCTCGCCACCCGCCTGTTCCTGTCCGCGACCGCGTGGGTGGTGGTGATCCTGATCATCACCGGCGTCGTGCTGTCGTCGGTCTACCGTGACGCCACCGAGCGCGCCTTCGATCGCCGCCTCAACCTTTATCTCCGCACCCTGATCGCCGAAGTCGCAACCCCTGACGAACCGCCCGAACATCAGTTCCAGTCGCTCGGCGAGCCGCTGTTCGAACTGCCGCTGTCCGGGTGGTATTGGCAGATCACTCGCACCGATTCCGAAAAGGCCGAGACCCGTGCGTCGCGTTCGCTGTGGGACAAGAAGCTGCCGAAGCTGGAAGAACACGGCGCCGACCTGACCGCGGCCGGCATCCGTCTCGGCTATGTCGACGGTCCCGAAGGCCAAAGCTTGCGGATGGTGGAAAGGCCGGTCGACCTTGGCGACGACGGCAAGTTCCTGGTCAGCGTGGCCGGCGATGCCACCGAGATTTTCGACGAAACGCGCAGCTTCGATTATTATCTCGGCGGCACCTTCGCCGCGCTCTCGATCGTATTGCTGTTGACCACGATCTTCCAGGTCCGCTTTGGCCTTGCGCCACTGAAACGTATTTCAGACGCGATCGCCGACATCCGCTCCGGCCGCGCCGAACGGCTGGAAGGTGAATTTCCCGTCGAGATCGCGCCGCTGGCGCGCGAGACCAATGCGCTGATCGACGCCAACCGCGAAATCGTCGAGCGCGCGCGCACCCATGTCGGCAATCTCGCCCATGCCATCAAGACGCCGCTGTCCGTCATCGTCAATGAAGCATCCGCGCGTGTCGCCGATCCGTTCGCGGCCAAGGTTCTGGAGCAGACCGATGTGATGCGCGATCAGGTGGCGCACCATCTGGAGCGAGCGCGGATCGCGGCGCGGCTCACCGTTATCGGTACGGTCACCGAGGTCGCGCCCGCAATCGAGGCGTTGCGCCGGACCATGGAGAAGATCCATCGCGATCGCGGCGTCACCATCGAGGTCAAGGCCGATGCGCAGGCAAGGTTTCGCGGCGAACGGCAGGACCTTGAGGAGATGGCCGGCAACCTGGTCGACAACGCCTGCAAATGGGCGACGTCGCACGTGTTCATCGAGGTGCTGGTGGAACGGCCGGTCGCCCCCGGCGCGGGCCCGGTGTTGCGGGTCATCGTCGATGACGACGGGCGCGGGCTGTCGGCCGCCGAGCGCGCGCAGGTCTCACGCCGCGGCCAGCGACTGGACGAGTCGAAGCCGGGTTCCGGCCTGGGACTGTCGATCGTGGTGGACCTTGCGGCCCTGTATGGCGGCAGCCTTTCGCTCGGCAGCGCCCCGATCGGGGGACTGCGGGCGGAACTGGTGCTGCCCGGCGTGTGAGGGCCGCATCGGCCGGCCCGCCGGCGCAGCTGCCGTGCCTTTAATTTCAGTATTCCTCAACGACTTCTTAACGCCGGAGCTTTTATATGCCCATTGGACGCGATTTGTCGTCCGTGCGACACGAACGTGCACACCGGGCGCATGAGCCAGACATCGACCGAGCGGCTGAGGGATTATCTCGCGCAGCTTCCGCCGCAGGCCCAGGCGTTGCTGATGCGGGAGTTCGAGCGCGCCATCGAACGCGGTGAAGACGTCGCGGTTGCCAACTTCGTGCTCGAGCAATTGCGCAAGGTCGTGCGCGGAACCGAAGAGGAGGCGCGGCCGCGCACGGACGATCCGGCACGGCTGCTGTTCCGTCCGCTGGAGCCATTTCTCGTCGAAGGCAATATTCCGGTTCGGCCGGGTCAGATCCGCCGTGCGTCACTGTTGCCGGTGTGGCGATGGCTGATCCGCGACGGCGCCCCCGACCAGGCGCGCGAATTCGAGGCGAAGCTGACCCGGATTCGCGAAACCGGAACATCTGGGGGCCTCGAAGCGGCGATCGGCGAATTTCAGGGCGCCGCGGCGGAGGCGATCCGCAACATCGCCACGCCGGTGCCCGGCGAAAAGCAACGCGCGCTGGCGCGCGTCGGTCCTCCGGAGGTGATCGAGGACCTGCTCTCGATTGGCTCGGTTCTGCAGGGCCGCGAAGCGCTGGATACCCTCAACTATCGGCTTCCGAAATTCCTGCGGACTTTCGTGGATCCGCAGATGACGTTGATAAGCACCGCGCTCAACGTTCCTGTTCTGCAAACACCGCAATTGCTGCCGTTCGCGCTATCGCTGGTGATGCAGCGGCTCAGCGCGCCATGGCAAATCATCCGGCTTGCCATCAAGATGGCCGCGTCCGACGACGAGATCCGTGTTGCCGCGACGCCCTGCGGCGTTGCTGTCAGCATCGTGCTGTACGATCTGTCGTCCCTCGCGGCGAGCCTGCGGTCGGATATCAAGCGCGGCCATTTTGACAACGTTTCCGAGCATCTCAAAATTCTCCATGACGGCGTACGCGGCTTGCGAACCGAACTCGATCTGCGCAACGAGTCCTCATGGGGCAAGCAATTGGCGTCGATCCGGGCGGAAATTTCCAATGCGCTGCAATCGGAAATCGACAGCGTGCCGGGCCGTGTTCGGCGTCTGCTGCGTCAGCGCGCCGACAAGGATATTTCCGTCGGCGCCAGGGTCGACGCCGGTGAGGTCGACGAAACCGCCGCGCTGATCGATTTCGTCGCGGTGTGCCGAACCTATGCCAGCGAACTTGCGATCAACGAGGTCACGCTACGGACCTATTCTGACCTCCAGCATTATGTCGAGCAGTCCACCGAAGCGCTCGTGCAATCGCTGCGCGGCAGTGACATCAAGACGCGCGCCTACCGGCAGATGCAGGTCGAGGCGGCAATTCGTTTCTGCGACGTCCTGTTTGGCCACGACTATGCCTCGCTGATGAGCCGGGCGGCCGAGAATGCGCTGACCGGAGAACGCAAGCCCTCGCGGGCCGGATAAAAAGATTGTGAAAGTCAAGAATACAAGTTAAGGTTGATATCATCCCTCCGAACGTACCCTTTTTGGTATGATCTCAATCATTAATTTCATCGAAATAGAAAACCGCGTCATTTCGGCGATATACCGAAACCTGATGATCAGGGCCAAGGTGGTCCTCGTCGACAAGGCGAGCGGTGAGCAATTGGCAGATCCAGTCGCTACGATTGCGTCTCCGGCCCCCAACGGATCGCTAAGGATCAGGCTACCTCCCTCCGTCAAGCCGGGAGTTTATTATCTGAGGGCGCTGAACGGGCACGGCGAGGCTGCTGCGCATAGCGTCGAGTTTTGCGTCAACTAATCGGGCTTTTGCGCGGATCCGCTGATTTGTTTGCAAGGGGCATTTGTTAATTGCCCGGCTTGCCGCCGGTGGTGTAAAGCGGCGCAGCGGCGCCTCGGTGTGTGGGCGTCGTTCCACCGGAAACCACTTGATGACTCTGTGGCTTGTGTTCGCGCTGATGACGGCCGCTGCGATCTTCGCCGTGCTCTGGCCGTTGGGTCGCCGCGGGCGGCCGCAAGGCGATGGCAGCGAGACAACCGTCTATAAGGATCAACTGGCGGAGGTCGATCGCGACCTCGCCACGGGGCTGATCGGCTCCTCCGAGGCCGAGGCCGCGCGCGTCGAAATCAGCCGCCGTCTGCTCGCTGCGGCTGATAACCGGCGTGATCCGCCTGCCGCACCGAGCCTCCGGTTGCGCCGTTTCGCGGCGGTGCTGGCGCTGGTCGGATTGCCGATCATTTCGTTAGCGCTTTACCTCCCGCTCGGCTCGCCGCGGCTGGGCGATTTTCCGCTGGCGCAGCGCACCCGCGCCCCGGACGCCACCCAGTCGCTCGACAATCTGGTGGCGCAGGTCGAAGCGCATCTGGAGAAAAATCCAGCCGATGGCCGCGGCTGGAACGTGCTTGCGCCGGTGCTGTCGAGACTAGGCCGCTTCGAAGAAGCGGCGCGGGCTTATCGCAACTCGATCACCTATGGGGGCGACAGCGCTGACCGCCGGGCCGATCTCGGCGAAGCCCTGGTCGGCGCGGCCGGGGGCGTCGTCACATCGGACGCCAGGGCCGAATTCGAGCGCGCCATCGCCATGAACGCGGACGAGGCCAAGGCGAACTACTTCCTCGGTCTTGCCGCCGAGCAGGATGGCCGGACCGCCGAAGCCGCATCGATTTGGCGTTCGATACTCGCAAAAGCGCCGCCGGACGCGCCGTGGCGGCCGCTGGTTCAGGCGGCGTTGGCCCGGGTCGGCGGTTCCAGCGCTCCAGCGCTGTCCGGTGATGCCATGGCTGCGGCAAAAGACATGAATGAAGCCGATCGCGGCGCGATGATTCGTGGCATGGTGGATCGCCTCGCCAGCCGATTGAAGCAAAACGGCGGCGACGTCGAGGGCTGGCTGCGGCTGGTGCGCGCCTATATGGTGATGGGCGATCGCGACAAGGCGAAAAGCGCGCTGGCGGAGGCCCGTCAGGCCGTCGCCAATGACGCCGAGCGGCTGCGACAATTGAATGAGGGCCTGAAAGATCTCGGGCTTGACGGGTAAGCATGATGGAAGCTGCAAAGCAGCTGCCGGATCGCATCATTTTTGAGGTAAAAGAACACGCATGACGCGCAGGCAACGGCGACTGACAATGATCGGCGGCTCGCTCGCGGTGCTCGCGGTTGCGGCGGCGCTGGTGCTGAATGCGATGCGCGATTCAATTGTATTTTTCTCGACGCCGGCGGCGGTGGCCGAAAAGCATATTCCGGCAGGCAAGCGGTTCCGTCTTGGCGGCCTCGTCCAACCGGGGTCGCTGGTGCGCGGCGACGATCTTGCGGTCAGGTTCCTGGTCGCCGATGACCGCGCCACATTGCCGGTTTCCTACAAGGGAATTCTTCCGGATCTGTTCCGCGAAGGGCAGGGCGTGGTCGCCGAAGGCGCGCTCGATTCATCCGGCGTTTTCAGGGCCGACACCGTGCTTGCCAAGCACGACGAGACCTATATGCCGAAGGATGTCGCTGACGCGCTGAAAAAGCAGGGCCACTGGAAAGACAGCTACGGCGCCAAGGCCGCCGGAGGCCCGGAAACGTCACGTGCGGCGCAAACGCCGTCGCAGACCGATCCGGCGGCGCCGCGGGCGGATCGAGGTACGATGCAATGATCGCGGAAGCCGGACATTACGCACTGGTGCTGGCGCTGGGCCTGGCGCTGATCCAGTCGACCGTGCCGATCATTGGCGCGCGTTGGCGCGATCCTGCCCTGATGAATGTGGCGCGTTCGACCGCGCTGGCGCAGCTGCTGTTTGTCGGCGCATCGTTCGCGGCGCTGGTCACGCTACACGTCACCTCGGATTTTTCCGTCGTCAACGTGTTCGAGAATTCGCATTCGCTGAAGCCTTTAATCTACAAGATCACCGGCGTGTGGGGCAATCACGAAGGTTCGATGCTTTTATGGGTATCGATCCTGGCATTATTTGGCGGTCTCGTTGCGGCATTCGGCAATAATCTGCCGCTGTCGCTGCGCGCCCATGTGCTGGCGGTGCAGGCCTGGATTGCCAGTGCGTTCTATCTGTTCATCCTGATCACGTCGAACCCGTTCCTGCGCATTGCCAATCCGCCGATCGAGGGCCGCGACCTCAATCCGGTGCTGCAGGACATCGGCCTCGCCGTGCATCCGCCGATGCTCTATCTCGGTTATGTCGGCTTTTCGATCTCGTTTTCGTTCGCCGTCGCCGCCCTGATCGAGGGCCGGATCGACGCCGCATGGGCGCGATGGGTGCGGCCCTGGACGCTGCTGGCGTGGATATTCCTCACCCTCGGCATCGCGATGGGCTCGTACTGGGCCTATTACGAACTCGGCTGGGGCGGCTGGTGGTTCTGGGATCCGGTCGAGAACGCTTCGCTGATGCCGTGGCTCGCCGGCACGGCGTTGCTGCATTCCGCGGTCGTGATGGAAAAGCGCAATGCGCTCAAGGTCTGGACCATTCTGCTGTCGATCCTGACGTTCTCGCTGTCGCTGCTAGGCACCTTCCTGGTGCGCTCGGGCGTGCTGACGTCGGTGCATGCGTTCGCGACCGATCCGACGCGCGGCGTCTTCATTCTGCTGATCCTCTGCACCTTCATTGGCGGCAGCCTGACGCTGTATGCGTGGCGCGCTTCCGCGCTGAAGCAGGGTGGCCTGTTCGCGCCGATCTCGCGCGAGGGCGCGCTGGTGCTGAACAACCTGTTCCTGACCACCGCCTGTGCAACCGTCTTTGTTGGAACGCTGTATCCGCTGGCGCTGGAAGTCCTGACCGGCGACAAGATTTCGGTCGGCGCGCCATTTTTCAATCTAACCTTCGCGCCCTTGTTCCTCCCGTTGATGATCGCGATGCCGTTCGGGCCGCTATTGGCCTGGAAGCGCGGCGATCTGCTCGGCGCCGCGCAGCGCCTGTTCGCCGCAGGCGTCGCGGCGCTTGTTGCAATCGCGGTACTGTGGGCGTGGACGCGCGGCGGCAGTGCGTTCGCGCCGCTCGGGATCGGGCTCGCGGTATTCGTCATCGCGGGCGCGTTGAGCGATCTCGCCGAGCGGACCGGCCTGTTCCGCGTGCCGCCTCGAGCCGCGATGCGGCGCGCGGGCGGATTGCCGCGTTCGGCCTGGGGCACGGTGTTCGCCCATGCTGGCGTCGGCATCGCCTTGATCGGGATCGTCTGCGAGACCACGTGGAACAGCGAATATATAGGATCGATGAAACCCGACGACGTCGCTGTCATCGCCGGCTACCAGTTGCGGCTGGACGGCGTAACGCAGCGACAGGGGCCGAATTATCGTGAAATGGTGGCGCAATTCGCGGTCAGTCTCAATGGTGAGCGGCTCAGCACGATGACGCCGTCGAAGCGCAATTTCACCACGCGGGGATCGACGACGACCGAAGCCGCCTTGCTGACGCGTGGTGCAAGCCAGCTTTACATCTCTCTCGGCGAGACCGCTGCCGACGGCGCGATCGCGGTGCGCATTTACCACAAGCCGATGGTGCTGCTGATCTGGTTTGGCCCCGTACTGATGGCGTTCGGCGGCATGCTATCGCTGTCGGACCGACGGCTGCGCGTCGGTGCGCCGAAGCCCGCCAGGGCCGTGCGCGGATTGCAGGCGGCGGAGTGATGAAACGAATCTTCGCCTGCGTGTTCGCCTTGGCCGTGATGGCAGGACCATCGGCCGCTTATGCCGTGCAGCCTGACGAAATCATGGCGGATCCGGCAAAGGAAGCGCGGGCCCGGGATTTGTCGCGCGAACTGCGCTGCATGGTGTGCCAGAACCAGTCGATCGATGATTCCGAAGCGCCGCTGGCGCGCGATTTGCGGCTACTGGTGCGCGAGCGGATCGCGGCCGGCGACAGTGACGCGCAGGTGCTCGATTTTCTGGTGGCGCGCTATGGCGAGTTCGTGCTGCTGAAACCCCGGCTCGAGCCTCACACGTTCTTGCTGTGGTTATTGCCGCCGCTGGCGCTGGCTGGTGGAGGGGTCGCGCTGTGGATGCATAACCGGCGGCGGACCAAATCGGCGACGGCGGAGGATCAGTCGTCGCGCCAATTGACGGCGGAGGAAGAAGCGCGGCTGGAACAACTCATCGCGTCGGAACCGTCGCCGGAACGGCCGGTTTAGCCCCGCGACAAGTGGCCGCGATAAATCGCCTTCGTCACGCGATAAGCCGTTTTTCCCTGCGATAAACCGTTTTCGCCCTGCGATAAACTGCCGCATTCATTCACCCCCTTTATTACCAAAGTTTAATTCGCCCGCCAGCGCGCCGTAAGGCGGAAATCCCCATGTTCAGAAACGGAAGGTGTTCGCCCCCGCACCGTCGATTCAGGCTCTGGAGACTTATGTATGACCGACCGTCCCACCGATCTTTCGTCACTTCCTTCCTATCAGGCGCCCCGCCGCTCGCTGCTCTCTGCGCGCAAGTTCGCGTTGATGGCTTCAGTGGTGGCAGGCCTTGGGGTCGCCGTCTACGGCTTCGGCCCGTCGCATGGCCCGGTCGATATCTTCAGCAGCACCGCGCATGCGCAGGTCAACAATGAAGTGCGCAAGGTCGCACAGCCGATCGGCTTTGCCGACATTGTCGAGCGCGTGAAGCCGTCGGTGATTTCGGTGAAGGTCAATATCAACGAGAAAGTCGCCAAGGACGATAGCGGCAACGATGATTCGCCGTTCCAGCCGGGCTCGCCGATGGAGCGCTTCTTCCGCCGCTTCGGCGGACCCGATGGCTTGCCGCCGGGTCTGCGTCCGCGCGGACATGGGGCTGTGACCGGTCAAGGCTCCGGCTTCTTCAT
>JAJYAH010000195.1 GCA_021779635.1 Pseudomonadota bacterium
CGATCCCAGCAGCCGGGAAGCTGGACCCAAATATTGAAGCTCAACATATCGCTCTTGTGCATTCCCTTCGGCAATGTTTCCGAGACGAGCCTCTGCCGCGCGGTCGTCTCGCTGCGTATGAACCGGAGCATCGTATCGGCGGTGCCGTCTTCGATCCATCGCGTTACCAGGGCGACGGTCAGCGGCGATGCCATGACCGTGGCGGCGCGAAGTGCTGCTGCGAATGGCCATATCGAACGGGTATCGGGCACCACGACGTAAGCGGCGCGAAGTCCGGCACCAATGCATTTGGCCAAACCGGCGACATGCCAAGTGAGATCCGGCGCGATTGCGGCGAATGGCGCATGGCCGTGCGCGGGGATAAAACCATAGGCATCGTCCTCGACGATCGGAAGTTTGAAGCGTCGTGCCGTAGCTGCGATATCGCGCCGCCGCTGATCGCTGATCGTGATGGTGGTCGGGTTTTGCAATGTCGGATTGAGATACAGCGCTTTCGGATTCAGTTTCTTGCAGGCCTCGGCGACGGCACCAACGTCCACGCCTTCGGCATCCATCGGCAAGCCGACCAGTTGCAGGCCGAGTTGCGCCGCGATCGATCGAATCCCGGGATAGGTCAGCGCTTCGCAAAGCACGACATCGCCCGGCCTCGCGAGAATGGTAAGAATCCCGAGCAATGCCGGATGGGCGCCGGGCGACACGAAAATCCTTTCCTGCGCGGGCACCAAAGCGCGCCGGCCCAGCCAGCTCGAGGCCGCGTCCTTGTCGGCCTGCGTGCCGCCGAAGCCCTGATAGCGCAGCAGCGCAACGATATCGCGCGACACATATTCCATGCCTGCCTGCATCCGTTCGATCAACTCGGGATCGTCCGGCTCAGGCGGAAGATTCATCGAAAGATCGACCGGACGCGGCGGCGGCATTTGCTGGCCACGTCGTGGCCGCGGCCTGTCGCGAACAAAAGTGCCCTGCCCGACCTTGGATTCGATCAGGCCTCGCTTGCGGGCTTCGACGTAGCCGCGCGCCACTGTCGTGAAATCGACATCGAGACGCTTGGCAAGCTTGCGCTGCGGCGGCAGCCGGTCTCCGACCGCAAGTCTGCCGGCTCCAATGTCGGTTGCGATGGCCTCGGCGATGGCGAGATAACGCGGTTTGTCACTGGTCGTGAGGTCGGGCGTCCACTCGGCCATCAGATGCTTTCATTGTTGGATCGAGTAATTGACTGCATATTGTTGCGTATAGGATTTTTTGCCAGAAGTTTCAATCGTGGATTTAAGACGCGCGCTGGCGGCAAGGATTGACGGTTTTCAATACGCTTTGCTCATCGCAAATGCACTGCGCACAGGAAATACGCGCATTTTTTTGCGGCAGCGATTCGGATCCCGTCAAAAATCCATTCACTATTGAATGCATAATTGAATGTAAATTGACTGTTTTGATGAACCGTTGTGCAGAACCTCAACTGGCACATCCGTTGCAAAGCTTGCGGCGCGCCCGGCCGACGCCTGGGACGATCACAAGGAGTGGAACATGCCAGCCGTATCAATGCCAGCACGCCAGAAAGGCGACTACCTCGTCGATTATGAGCAGAAAGTTTTTGAAGATGTGAAAGCGAAGCCCGGCGAAAAAGCGCTGGTCACATTTCACACGGTCGCCTTTGAAGGCTCGATCGGATTCGTCAATATGCTGCAAGCCACGCGCCTGATGCGCAAAGGCTTCGAGACCTCAATCCTGCTTTACGGACCCGGCGTCACGCTCGGCGTGCAGCGTGGGTTCCCGAAAATCGGCGACGAAGCGTTTCCGGGTCACCAGAACTTCAACAACACGCTGGTCAAGTTCATGGCGGAAGGCGGCAAGGTCTATGCGTGCCGCTTCGCGCTGCAGGCGCTCTACGGTCACGGCGAGCCTTCGCTGATCCCCGGCATCATCCCGATCAGTCCGCTCGACGTGCTGGATCTCACGCTGATGCACCGCAACGACAACGCCTTCATGCTCCACACCTGGACGCTCTAGGCCGCGACATCAACCGCCAGCGGCGGACCGGATGGAGAGAAGCAAATGGCCGAGAAACAAATCGTCAGGGTTGCCGCGGTGCAGATCGCACCCGATCTCGATACGCCGACGGGGACGCTCGATCGCGTTCTCGCGGCGATCGCGGAAGCCGCAGCCAAGGGAGCCGGACTTGCGGTTTTTCCCGAAACGTTCGTGCCCTGGTATCCCTATTTCTCTTTCATCCGTCCGCCGATGCTAAGCGGCGCCGAACACATCCACCTCTACGATAACGCGGTCGTCGTTCCCGGCCCCGTCACCGAAGCGGTGGCCGCGGCGGCCCGCAAATACAACATCGTGGTCGTGCTCGGTGTCAACGAGCGCGACCACGGCACGCTGTACAACGCCCAGCTGATCTTCAACGCCAACGGCGCGCTGGTTCTGAAGCGCCGCAAAATCACGCCGACATTTCACGAGCGCATGATCTGGGGTCAGGGCGATGGCTCCGGCTTGAAGGTTGTCGACACCGCGGTCGGGCGCATCGGCGCGCTGGCTTGCTGGGAACATTATAATCCCCTCGCCCGCTATGCACTGATGGCCCAGCACGAAGAGATTCACGTTGCCCAGTTCCCGGGCTCGCTGGTCGGCCAGATCTTCGCCGACCAGATCGAGGTGACGATCCGCCATCACGCGCTTGAGAGCGGCTGCTTCGTCGTCAACGCCACCGGTTGGCTCAGCGAAGACCAGATTGCCAAGATTTCGCCCGAGGAAGGACCGCGCAGCGGAATCCGCGGTGGCTGCATGACCGCCATCATCTCTCCCGAGGGCAAGCACATTGTTCCGCCGCTCACCTCCGGCGAAGGCATCCTGGTTGCCGATCTTGACATGGCGCTGATCGTCAAACGCAAGCGCATGATGGACTCGGTCGGCCATTACGCGCGGCCAGAACTGCTGTCCCTGCTATGGGACGATCGCCCGGCGATCCCGCTCCACCTGTCACGTGCCGCACCGTCCCTCTTCACCTCCGGAGGACAATCCGATGAAGCCCATTCTGGTGCACGAACAACCGAAGTCGATGCCGACCGAGCAGCTGATCAACGAGTTGCAATCCTTCGGAGTTCGTCTCGTTGATCCCAAGGCTGCCGGCGACAGCCGGCGCGGCGGGGCCGGCCCCTCCGATCACATGCCGATGACGATCGACGACGCGACCGTGATGATCCCGGTCCACAATGCGCCGGCATTCGAGAGTCCGTACATCGTCGACAAACCGGATGCGCTGGGCCGCAGCCAGGTCAGCCGTGACGGCGCTGTGATCGGCGAAGTGAAATTCCAGCTCCGGCCGCGCTTTTACGAACGCTCGACGGCTGACGGCATTCCCTATTCGAAAATTGCAACGCTGCACGGCCGCGATGTGCTGGCGACGACGATCCTGCAAGCCTGCATCCGATATCAAAGCCGTACCAAGACCTGCCAGTTCTGCGCCATCGGCCAATCCCTCGCCGCCGGCCGGACCATTGAACGCAAGACGCCGGAGCAACTCGGCGAAGTTGCCCGCGCGGCCGTCGAGCTCGATGGCGTCACCCATATGGTGATGACAACCGGAACGCCGCCAGGCCGCGACCGAGGCGCCATGATCCTGTGCGAAAGCGCGCTGGGCGTCAAAGCGGCGGTCGATCTTCCGATCCAGGGACAATGCGAACCACCCGACGACGACATCTGGTTTCAGCGAATGAAGGACGCCGGCATCGATTCACTCGGCATGCATCTGGAAGCCGTCACCGAGCGGGTGCGTCAGCGCATCATGCCGGGAAAGGCACAGGTTTCGGTGCAGCGATACTTCAGGGCGTTCGAGGCGTCGGTGCCGGTCTTCGGACACGGCCAGGTCTCGACCTATATCCTAGCCGGACTCGGCGACAGCCAAAAAGAGATCCTCGACATTTGCCAGCGGCTCGTCGGCATCGGCGTTTACCCCTTCGTGGTGCCGTTTGTGCCTATTGCAGGCACGCCGCTGGAAAGCCACCCGACGCCATCTCCGGCCTTCATGCATGAAATCCTCGGGCCGCTGGCAAAAATCCTGCGCGAGGGAGGTCTGAACTCCGGCGACATCAAGGCGGGCTGTGGCAGATGCGGCGCCTGCTCGGCGCTTTCGACTTACGAGAAGAGAGTGTCGGCATGATCTTCGAACCCTTCAAGCCGTTTCTCGCCAGCGCCTACCAGATCAAATTCGCGACCGAAGCATGGGAGAAACGCGGCGCTGCCACCCTGCGCCAACAAGTGTTCTGCGTCGAACAGGGACTATTCGACGGCGACGATCGCGACGCGGTCGACGACATTGCGATTCCTCTCGTGGCGATTTCCCTGTTCGGCGTGGCCGCGGATGCTGTGGTCGGCACCGTTCGCATCCACCAGCATCCGGAGGATCCGGGCGTCTGGTGGGGTTCTCGGCTGGCGGTAACCGGGCAGTATCGCCGTCTCGGCGCCGTTGGCGCCGGCTTGATCCGACTTGCCGTGGCCTCGGCGCATGCGCGCGGCTGCCACACCTTCCTCGGCAACATCCAGAGCCAGAATGCCGATTTGTTCCATCACATGCACTGGCGAACGCTCAACGAAGTCGAACTGTACGGCAAGCCGCATCACATGATGCAGGCCGACCTCGATTTCTATCCGCCATTCCTGCAACCCGAGGTCGGCTTTCTGTCGCTACCGAAGCTGGCCGCGTAATGATGGGCTCGCTCGCTATATCCGCGCTTGCGCAGCGGCTCCGATGCAGCAAAGGCATCGCAGCCAAGAGCGACATCGCGTCGGTCGCGCGATCGCTGGGCCTGTCGGGTGTCGGCGTCATTCCGGTTGGTGACGATTGTGCCGCGATCCCCGACGGCGACGGTTATCTGCTGTTCGCCATCGAAGGCTTCATGAACGAATTCGTCGCCGGCGATCCATGGTTCGCTGGCTGGTGCGGCGTCATGGTCAACATATCCGACATCGCTGCAATGGGAGGACGGCCGGTCGCCGTCGTCGATGCGATCTGGGCGAATGGCGAAGCCGAGGCCGCGCCGGTGCTGGCCGGTCTGAAAGATGCGGCGAAGGCCTTTGGGGTTCCCGTCGTCGGCGGACACACCAACATCCGCACCGACCGTGGTCAGCTGTCAGTCGCGATTCTCGGCCGCGCCAGCAAGCTGTTGACCAGCTTCGACGCATCGCCCGGCGACAGATTGATCGCGGCCGTCGATCTGCGCGGCCGTTACCGCGAGCCGTTTTCGAACTGGGAAGCCGCGACCCACGCGCCGCATTCGCGCCTGCGAGGCGACCTCGAACTATTGCCCGCGATCGCGGAAGCCGGCTTGTCGCGCGCCGCCAAGGATATCAGCCAGGGCGGCATCGTCGGCACCGCGGCCATGCTTGCGGAATGCTCCGGCGTCGCCATCGACATCGACCTTGAGGCGGTTCCGAAACCCGATGGCGTCGCGCTCGAGCGCTGGCTGCTGACGTTTTCGAGCTTCGGCTATTTGCTCTCCGTCAAGCCGTATGATGTGGCCGAGGTGATGTCCCGCTTTACGGCGCGCGGAATCGCCGCCGCCGATATCGGCACGGTCGGACATGGGAACCGCCTTACCGTCGGCGACGGCATTGCATCCGAAACGATCTGGGATTTTGCGCAGAAGCCTTTGATCGGCGCCGGACCACCGTCACCAGTCATGGTCGAGGCGGTGGCATGATCGCAAGCAACCGGCCTCCGCGAACTGCCATCCTGGTCCACTCCACCAATCCTCGTGGAGGCGTCGTTCACGGGCTCGAATTGGCTGACAGCCTCAGCCGGCTTGGTTATGAGGCGGTGATTCATGCGCCTGACGCCAGCGGCAAGGGATTCTTCCGGGCGCCGCTGTCGCCTGCGATTGCTGTGATGGCTTCCCCGGTGGGCAGGAACGTCGCGGAAATGGTGCAAGCGCGCATCGCCGACTATGTCGGGCATTTCGAGCTGCGGGCCAACCGGCAATTCGACGTCTTTCATGCGCAGGATTCGATCTCGGGTAATGCGCTGGCGACCTTGAAGCAGCACGGCTTGATCCGGCGCTTTGCGCGCACCGTCCACCATATCGACAGCTTCCAGGATCGCTGCCTCAGCGATTGGCAAACGCGCTCGATTACCGAGGCTGACGAATTGTTCGTTGTGAGCGAGCTCTGGCAATCCCGGATCATGGCGGAATTCGGCCGCGCCTCCACCAAGGTCGGAAACGGGGTCGATACCGAACGCTTCACCAACAATGCCCGCGCACTCGACCAGCAAGTGCGGAATCAATATGGCATCAACGGATGCCCGGTGCTTCTTTCCGTGGGCGGCGTCGAGGAGCGCAAGAACAGCCTTCGAATCCTTGAAGCGTTCCGGCAGCTATTGCGAATTCATCGGGATGCCCAACTCGTAATCGCCGGCGGTGCATCGCTACTCGATCACGCGGTGTATCAACGACAATTCGTCGCCTTGATCGCGGCAGACAGCGAGCTCAGCCGCGCCGTCGTTTGCCTCGGTCCGGTCCGGGATTCTGAAATGCCGTCACTGTACCGGATCGCCGACGCGCTGGTGTTTCCGTCCGTCAAGGAGGGCTTCGGCCTTGTCGTTCTGGAGGCGATGGCGAGCGGCACGCCGGTGGTCACCTCGCGGATCGCGCCGTTCACCGAATATCTCGGTACCGACGACGTTGTCTGGTGCGACCCCCTGAGCGTGGCGTCGATCGCCAATGCCGTGGCGATCGTTCTGGCCGAACCGCTGCATTCGAGGATGGCGCAGCGCGGCACGCTGATCGCGCGGCAGCATGACTGGAACAACACCGCACGAGCGCATCTGCCGGCCTATCAGAAGCTGATGGAGCTGCAGCATGCCTGAGATGCTGTTTCAGATTCGCTGGCCGGACGGCGCGATCGAACAATGCTATTCGCCATCGCTGGTGATCCGGGATTATCTCACCGTCGGCGAAACCTATAGGGTGCCGGAATTCCTGCAGCGCAGCCGCACCGCGCTGACCATCGCCAGCGCTCGCGTAAGGGAAAAACACGGCTTCGCCTGCTCGCGGGCGATGGCACAGCTTGCAAGGCTTGAAGCCGCCGCCGGTCGTTTCGACGACAGGAGCGGCGATCGCGTCACCGTCATATCCTTCCACGAATAGACCAGGAACGTCACATGACAAATTCATCACTTCCCTCGCACGCCAGCGTTGTCATCATCGGCGGCGGTCAGGCCGGTCTCGCCATGAGCTATCATCTCAGGCAGAGCGGCATCGATCATGTCATTCTGGAGAAGCACCAGATCGCTCATTCCTGGAAGACCAAGCGCTGGGACGCCTTTTGCCTGGTGACGCCGAACTGGCAGTGCCGGCTTCCGGGATATCCCTATCAAGGCAGCGACCCCAAGGGTTTCATGCTGCGCGACGAGATCGTCGCCTATATCGAGAATTACGCCAGGCACATCTCCGCACCGGTCAGGGAAGGCGTCGCCGTCACCCGCCTGAAGCAGGATGCAGATGGCGGATTTGCGCTTGAGACCAGCGCGGGCGAGGTGACGGCGGAAGCCGTGGTGCTCGCGGTCAGCGGCTATCACGTGCCGAACGTGCCCCGGATGGCGGACCGGCTCGACGGATCGGTGACGCAGTTGCATTCCGTCGCCTATCGCAGCCCGGCGCACTTGCCGCCGGGTGAGGTCGTGGTGATCGGCAGCGGCCAGTCCGGCTGCCAGATCGCCGAAGACCTGCATCTGGCGGGACGCAAGGTGCACCTCGCCGTCGGCAGCGCGCCGCGATGCCCGCGGGTCTATCGCGGCCGCGATGCCGTCGAATGGCTCGACGATCTCGGTCAGTACGACCTGCCGGTCGATCAGCACGGCCTGAAGGAGAAGGTCCGCAAGAACGCCAACCACTATCTGACCGGACGGGATGGCGGCCGCGATATCGATCTGCGCAGGTTTGCCCTCGAAGGGATGTCGCTGTACGGCCGGCTCAGGGATGTCGAGGGCGGGCGGCTGATATTTGCCGACGACCTTGCGAGAAATCTCGACAATGCCGATCGCGTCTATAACGGCATTTGCGGCCTGATCGACGATCACATCGCGCGCAACGCCATCGATGCGCCGGCCTCGCCGCATTATGCACCGGTATGGACCCCGACCGACACGCCCGCCGAACTCGATCCGTCGAAGGCCGGCATCTCCACGATCATCTGGACCACCGGCTTCCGGTCCGACTGGTCGTGGGTCGAGCTGCCGATTTTCGACGGCACCGGCTATCCGACCCATCGCCGGGGCGTGACGTCGATGGACGGCGTCTATGTGCTCGGCCTGCCCTGGCTTTACACCTGGGGCTCGGGACGCTTTGTCGGCGTCGGCCGGGATGCGGCCTATGTGACCCAGCATCTGCTGGGCAACTCCGCGGCATCAAGGAGCGCCAGCCAACGATTGGCGGCCAGCGCCGCGTGATTTTCAGCGCTCCGCAAATGCCTTCTCGACCACGAACTGTCCGGGCTCGCCGTGATTGCCTTCGCCGAAGCCCTTGCCGAGCAGAAGCGCCCGGGTGTCGTGAACCAGAGCAGGACTGCCGCAGATCATGACGCGATCGTGGTCGGCTTCAAGCTGCGCCACGCCAGCGTCGCTGAACAATTTGCCTGATGTGATCAGGTCCGTGATGCGGCCGCGATTGCGGAACGGATCGCGCGTCACGGTGGGATAGTAGATCAGCTGGTTGCGCACCAGGTCGCCGATCAATTCGTCTTTCGGCAGCTTCTCGGTGATCATCTCGCCATAGGCGAGCTCGGCGACGCGGCGGCAGCCGTGCAGCAACACCACCTTTTCAAAGCGCTCGTAGGTCTCCGGGTCCTTGATCACGCTCAGGAACGGCGCGAGCCCGGTGCCGGTGCCGATCAGATAGAGATTGCGGCCGTCCTCGAGATTGTCGATCACCAGCGTGCCGGTCGCCTTGCGGCTGACGATCACCTCGTCGCCTTCCTTCAGATGCTGGAGCCGCGAGGTCAGCGGCCCGTCCGGCACCTTGATCGAGAAGAATTCCAGCCGGTCCTCGTAATTGGCGCTGGCGACGCTGTAGGCGCGCAGCAGCGGCTTCTCGCCGACCTTCAGGCCGATCATGGTGAATTCGCCATTGCGGAACCGGAACGAGGATTCGCGCGTGGTCGTGAAGCTGAACAGGGTGTCGGTCCAGTGATGGACGCTGAGGACGCTTTCCAGATTGAAATTGCTCATTCCGCTTTGATCCTGGGTGAAGGGTCTTGAAGAAGCTCGCCGGTTGCACGGGTCAATTCATTTGTATACAAATGAATAATCCAACTTGATCCTGGCGTCAAGCCGGGCTCAAGTTGGTTTCGATGACGCGAAGCCATTGAGCAGAAAGGAATAAATCCATGGCCCATGACGCACCCCAGGCAGCCGGCCCGACAAAACTGGTGATCCGCAATATCGGCCTGCTGCTGAGCGGCGCGATGGAGAAACCGATCCTCGATGCCGATACGATTCTGGCCGAAAACGGCAGGATCACCGCGATCGGACGGGCTGGGGATATCAATGCCGAGGGTGCGACGACGGTCATCGATGCCAACGGAACCACCGTCACGCCGGGCCTGATCGACAGCCATGTTCATCCCGTCGCCGGCGACTGGACGCCGCGGCAAAACCAGATCGGCTGGATCGACAGCTTTCTCAACGGCGGCGTCACCACCATGATCTCTGCCGGCGAGGTTCACATGCCCGGCCGGCCGCGCGATGTGGTCGGCGTCAAGGCGATGGCGATTTTCGCGCAGCGCGCGTTCGATAATCTCCGCCCCGGCGGCGTCAAGGTCCATGCCGGCGCGCCGGTGATCGAACCCGGCATGGTCGAGGAAGATTTCAAGGAATTGGCCGCGGCCGGCGTCAAGCTGCTTGGCGAAGTCGGACTCGGCGGCGTCAAGGACGGA
>JAJYAH010000196.1 GCA_021779635.1 Pseudomonadota bacterium
AGGGAACGCGCAATGCGTGGGATGCTCTATTTTCAGGTGCGCTCGCAGGGATGAAGTTCACGAAAGTAATCGTGACTCATTATCACCCTGATCACATCGGATTGGCGGGTTGGTTGTGTGAGCGCTTTTGCCTGCCCCTGCTGACCAGCCAAACGAGCTACCTTGGTTGCATCAACATTTCGCTCAATCCCGGAGCATTCGAGGATCTGTCCTATCGTGAGTTCTATACGCGTCATGGCATGTCCGACGAGACCGCGAACATTGTCAGTACTCAGGGCCATTCGTATTTGAGCATGGTTGCGCCGCTACCGAGGACATTCCAGCGGCTCGTCAAAGGGGATGAACTGATACTGGGTGGGCGTAGATTCGATGTCCTTTCCGGCGATGGCCACGCTCCTGAACAGATCATGCTTTTCAGCAGCGAGGGCCATGTTCTACTGTCCGCTGACCAAGTGATCGCCAAGATATCGCCGAATATCAGCGTTTGGGCAGTCGAACCAGATGGCGACCCCCTCGGTCTCTATCTGCGCTCCCTACGCGAACTTGACCGTACTATGCCTCGAGACACGCTGGTGCTCGCCGGACACAAGCTTCCTTTCTTCGGGCTCCATCGTAGGTGTCGCGAGTTGGCTGAACACCATGAAGAGCGTTGCCAGCTTATTCTCGACGCATGCCGGGCGAGCCCGAGAATGGTCGCAGATCTGACGTCCGTCCTTTTCAAGCGAGAACTCGATCCTCACCAACTGAGTTTTGCTTTCAGCGAGGCTCACGCCCACACAAACCATCTAGTACGCCGCGGAGAGCTTACTTGGTTCGAGGAGTTCGGCCGCCGCAAACTGATTGCTCGAACACAAGTCTAATCGGGTTACCTCCACGGTCACGCTGGTGAGGGTGCCGCGGTCGTGCGGTACATGCGCAATGCAGTAGCGCACGCGCTCAGGTTCTCCGGCGGAATGGAGCTTGTCGCTCCCGATCTCGTAAATGACAACACTTCTAATCTATGTTAGTCGTCCTAGCGCGTATAGGACAATATATCTCTGGTATACGACTAGAGGGCGCGTCATCGCCTTGCATAGTCCCATTACGAGCGTTGAAGGCAACCCTCCCATGGACGACGATACCGACATCGAATGGCACCGCGCGCAAATCGCAAAGAACCGCACGCTCATCGAGGAACTGGAAGCGGGCGGCACCGTTGGCGGCGACGTCCTTTCTGAAACGCAGGCTATGATTGATCGCCTCAAAGACTGAATAGCACAATCTGAGTTGGTCATTGCGGCCGACGAAAGCGAACCTTTGAAAGGCTGACCGGCCGAGTGCATTCAACAACGGCATGGCTAACGTCTTGCTTGGGCAAACGGCAGCCATTCCGCACGATGGCCGTGCAGCGCCGGCTTGGCCCGCCCGCGGTGAGCGCGGCGGGCAGCCAAAAGCTTAGCCTAACACACACCTCAACGTGTCCGTGTTGCCGTCGGCGAAACGTTGTTTGGCGAAGCTGTCCTTGCTCCCGGTCACCATTCCATCCCTTCACGTGCCTCAAGGATGGGCTCCTCGATCGGCAGCATGATGGATCCGGCCCAACTGCCGAGCTCTGCACGCGGCTGGGCGAACCAGAGTTGGAGGTTTTGGCCAACAGTTCGCAGCCAAGGTACCGCGAACCACACCAGAGCGACCACCTGAAGAGCCGTGCTGAGACCGAACGCAACTTGATACGCGACTGTCGGATAGTGACCGTCCTGAGCTGGCCATTGTCCGACGACCAGCCCCGTCCCGTATTGAACTACGAACGCCCAGCCGAAATGAAGGAGGTTCAGAGCCCCGTTGGCACGCGCGGCAAGCTCCTTCGGAAAGTAATCGGCTATCATCGCATAGCTCAGGACAGTGGCAGCGCCCACGACTGATACTACCGACCAGGATATAAGTGACGGCAATGGGGCGCGCAGAACCAGTGCGAGTTCGGCCATAACGAACAGCGCTGCTACTATAGCCAATAGCAACTCCGTTCTTATGCCGCGCCTACGGAGCTGGTCGGCAACAGTACCCAACATTAATGCCGCCAGGCTGATGCCGATAGCCATAATGAACAGTTGAATCATCTGGCTCTGCCGATCAAGTCCCTCCACGTCGGCAAGCCAGGGTGCAGCCCATAACGATTGCAAAGCCCACGATGATCCGATGCAGGCCGCTGAAAGAGGTGCAATTCTCAGGAATCTGCGATCCAAATAGACGGACCACAAAGTCAGCGGCTGAGAGCTTGCAGCCTCCTCCGAATTCACCTCGGGCTCCGGAACTGCGAAGTAGATGAATCCGGCGACAGTGATTGTCAAAAAGGTCAAGACTTCGAAGAGGCCGCGCCAGCCAACCCAATCCAGCAACCAATTGGTCGGCGCGGTCGCGGTGACAGCCCCAAGCGATCCCAGCATGATCATGCAACCGTTAACGAGCGCGATGCGCTCCTTGGGGAACCAGGTGACGATCGCCTTAAGCCCCGCCATCAAAGACCCAGCCACCCCAAGCCCGATCATGGCACGACCAACAAGAAGCTCAGCGAATCCATCTGCTGTGCCGAACAGCGTGGCGCCAGCGACCGCCATAACGAGCAAGACAGCCTGGACCCGTCTGGGGCCGAACCGGTCCAGGAGCACTCCTATCGGAATCTGGGCCCCCGCAAAGACCAGGAAGTAGATCGAGGCGAGCAACCCCGTGTTGGCGGCATCGAGCCCAAAACCGGAAGCCAGCGCCGGCGAAACCGCAGCATTGATGGTTCGAAAGAGATAAGAGAGATAGTAGCCGGCTGCAAAGGGAAGAAAGACGGAAAGGATCAAGCGCCACTTTGAAGGAGAGCGCTTCTGTGAGGCCTGTGCCTCGCCGACGAATTCCGCCCTCGAAGTTGGCGCCATTGGCCGTGCAATCGGCTCTCGCTCTTTGAGTGAGCTAGTTCGGGAGTCGGCGAAAGTAGGAGTTGCTGCCGCCCTCCCCGGCGGCAGCAGAGATCGCGAGATCCACGCCGGCGTCTTCAGCCGCTGGGTTATGTTGGCCATTTGAAGGACCAGAGTGCCGCTCACTTACTGTCGGCTGGGATTCGCCGGAGTTTCTGGAATTGAGACGGTCGATCGTCTCCTGCATCAGGGGCTGGCCAAGCCGAACGCGCCGGTCGACCTGCTCGGCCAGAACCTTGAAGCGTTCGTCGCCGAGGAGAACCGCCTCGCGCTGCCGCGACTGCGAAATTGGTGGCAATACTGCGAGATGATACCGCGCGTGCAGGGCGACAGTTTCAGCCACCATTCGCATGTCGCGTTCAAGGCGGTCGAACCTGACGCCCATATCGTCGAAACGCTCTCGTATGACATCTTCCGCAGATGGGGCTGCGCTCAGAAAGTGCTCAAGGGCAGCTTCCACGACCATGCTCTTACCGATGCCGGGTCGTTCGGTTGCAGTACAAAGTCGATCGTAGAGCTCCTCAGTAAGCCGCACAGTCATCTTGCGGCTCCGCACAGTTTTACGCTTAGCAAGCGACGGAGATTCCGCTTCGCCGTGTCCGACCTGCATTTCGAGTTCGCTCTGCAACTGCATGACCATTCTTCCCCTTCGCCAAGAGCACTAGGGTCACGATATCCGACACGATGGTCAGATCATCACGCCCCGCGAAATGAGAGAAGAACCTCATCGGCTTTGTTTTCAACCGGCCGAAGATGTCAGGTGTGGTCTGGCGTAGCAAAAGAAAGAAATGGCCGACCGATCAAGCTGGACCCGGCTCGTTCGATTGTCTGACCTGCGTCTCGGTGTCGATGGATATTTCCTGTGCCAAGCTCTGGCCCTTGGCTAGCCTACGTGCCAGGGCCTCGACAAACCGCTCGTAGCGTTCCCGACCTTTGGCTTGCGCGGCAGGGAGCGCGGCGTCGGGCACCGGCGGTGTTGCGGTGAGCCAGAACCGCACGAATAGGGCCATCGCCTCGTTGGAGATGGTGACATGACGTTCGAGCCGCTCGACCTGACGCGTCAGCCGATCCAACCGCTTCCCGAGCGCCGCCTCCATTCTCTCCGAATTGTCCGGCGACAGAAACGAGGTGAGCGCCGTCTCGACGATGAAGGCCTGATGCAGCTTTTTCCGACCAGCATAGTCGGAAAGTTGCCTCGCCAGATCTGGCGGCAGGCGAAATGTATGTTTGGTCCGCATTTCCGTACTCACAAGCCAAGGTCATCGCCGGGATCCATCGCGGCCTGGCGGGCGATATCCATCCCCTGCTTTCTCAAGGTACTTGCGCGCTGGACTTCATCATCTGTTTCTTCCTCGGCGAAATCGAATTCGGCCTTAGCCGGAGTGGGATCCGGCGCGACCTCTTCGTGCTCAGGAAGCTCTGGCTCGCGCCGAATGCCACCGTTGGCTTGATCGTTGATGGGCACGGCGTTCTGCGGCCGATTGATTGTTTTGGGTTCAGGGACGTTAGCGGTGGGCAGCGGCAGGTCTTTCCAGTCATCCTTCGGATTATTGCGAGCCTCTGCGGCACCATCGGGCTTCGCAGGCGGAATCACGCGCTCACGAAAGCGCTCGTCTTCGAAATAGCGGGCTTTCATGGCGCGGATCGGCAAGCATCCAGAAATCAGGACCAACTCGTCATTCGACGGTAGTTGCATCACCTCCCCCGGCGTGAGCAACGGGCGTGCAGTTTCCTGCCGTGACACCATTAGATGTCCCAGCCACGGGCTTAGCCTGTGGCCGGCATAATTTTTCATGGCGCGCAATTCGGTGGCCGTTCCCAGCGCGTCCGATATGCGCCGTGCGGTTCGTTCGTCATTGGTTGCGAAGCAAACGCGGACGTGACAATTGTCGAGGATAGAATTGTTCGGACCGTAGGCCTTTTCGATCTGATTGAGCGATTGGGCGATGAGAAAGCTTTTGAGCCCATAGCCCGCCATGAACGCCAACGCCGATTCGAAAAAGTCGAGCCTTCCCAGCGCAGGGAATTCATCCAGCATCAGCAACAGACGATGCCGGCGTTTTTGAGCATCGAGATCCTCCGTCAATCGCCGGCCGATTTGATTGAGGATCAGACGAATCAGCGGCTTGGTCCGACTGATGTCGGACGGCGGCACGACCAAATACAACGAGGTGGGCTGCTTGCCCTCGACCAGATCACTGATTCGCCAATCGCTGCGTCGCGTCACCTGCGCTATAACGGGATCGCGATATAGACCGAGGAACGACATCGCCGTCGAAAGGACGCCAGAGCACTCGTTCTCACTTTTATTCATGAGCTCGCGCGCGGCTGAGGCAATGACGGGATGCGGACCTGATTTGCCAAGATGCGCTGTCGTCATCATGGCTTTCAATGTGGCTTCGATCGGCCGCTTCGGATCAGACAGAAAATTCGCGACGCCGGCGAGGGTTTTATCCTCCTCGGCGTAAAGCACATGCAGGATGGCACCTACCAGCAGCGAGTGACTCGTCTTTTCCCAGTGATTGCGCCTTTCCAAGGCTCCTTCCGGATCCACGAGCACGTCCGCAATGTTCTGGACATCGCGCACCTCCCATTCACCGCGGCGAACTTCCAGCAGGGGATTATAAGCGGCGGACCTTCGGTTGGTCGGATCGAACAGCAAGACGCGACCGTGCCTGGCACGAAAACCTGAGGTGAGATTCCAGTTCTCGCCTTTAATATCGTGCACAACACAACTACCCGACCAGGTCAGGAGCGTCGGGATGACCAGGCCGACGCCCTTGCCGCTGCGGGTCGGTGCGAAACAAAGGACATGCTCGGGTCCATCGTGCCGAAGGTAACTGCGGCCGAATCGGCCGAGCACGACGCCGTCCGGGCCGTTGAGCTGCGCGGCCCGCACCTCCGATGCCGCCGCCCAACGCGCCGAGCCATAGGTCGCGGCCGTCTTTGCCTCGCGCGCTCGCCAGATCGACATCGCAAAGGCAACGACGATCGAGATGATTCCCCCTGATGCCGCGATACAGGCGCCTTGCAGGAATATTGTTGGTGCGTACGCATCATATGCGTACCACCACCAGAAAAACGCCGGTGGAAGATAGACGGGTATCCCGCCAATCAGCTCAAACCACGGTTCTCCTAACCGCGGCTGAAATCCCAGCCTCCAGGCAACCCATTGTGTCGCCGCCCACACCGTGAGGAGCACGATGCTGAGCACGATACAGGTTTGGCCCCAAAGCACCTTGGTCGAGGACATAAGCGCAAGGTGCTAAACCGCCACCATAGTTCAAGATGAGATCGCCGAGCATCGTACGCGGTGGGGCCATAGCGTGAAAATCGGACGGTTACTCTTAATGAGGTCAAACAAGTTGTTCGCAAAACGCCCACGAGGCACATGCAACGGGCTCTGGCATCATTGGCGCGCAAATCTTGACCTTTCGGATGCAACGGGGCCAATTACAATCCCAGCCCGCGTTTCCTTCCGAATTCCCATTCGATGCCCCCACCCTCGCGTTGGATGCCGGTGATGAATTGGCCGATGCGCTTTTCGAGAATCGGTTGCCAGGGCACCAACCGGAAGCCCAATCCATCCTCGATCATGGCGAAGCGTCCGCTCGCAAGAGAGGCAACGCCGGCGAGACGGCCGCTGACGTATTCGCCCGCTTTGCTGGGCGTGAATGTCAAGCCTCGCTCGCTAGCCATTTGACGACCGACGCGCTCCACCTCCCGCTTCTCAAGATTTAGGACGGTCTCCGGCGGGATATGGATGGCGCCATCCCGGACGGTGGCGTAGCCCATTTTGACGAGATGATCGGCGCGACGATGGAGGGCTTCCTTAACATCGCGGCCAAAGCCAGTGTCAGCGATGATCAGATGCTCCCGGGCCATTAGCTCGCGATCCAGCCAGGTGGCGGCGTCACTGCGAATCTGTTGTTCGAGGTTTCGCGACGAAAGGGTCATGATCCTCGGGCTGTCACCGCCTCTGGCGCGATCGTAAGCCTGACCACGCTCGATGACGTCGCCGGGCACCTGCCAACGATCGTCATCGAGTCGTTCGACATGGCCCGCCCGACGCAGAGCCTCCAACCTCCGGACATGCGAGCGGACGAAAGATTCGGCATTCTTGCCCTCTCGTTCGAACTGTTCGTGGATGCGCGCCAAGTGCTGGCTCGGCCGGTAAAGCCTGTCCTTCTCGCCCGTATTGAGAGCGATGTTGCGATCGGCGGCTTTCGGGCCGGTGATGGCAGGCGCGACCTCCACGATCGCACCTCGCTCGATCTCCTTCCGATCGGAGGGGTCATGAAGGTCGATGTGGTGGACGCGGCCGTCGACCCCGTCGATCACCAGATAGACCCGCTCTTCCATCTCGTCGCCGGCCAACCCTTTGGCCAGGACGCAGCCTACGATCTTCTCACTCGGCCGAGCACCGTGGCGGACGTATTGGTCGATCCCTCGGTCTTCGTCCAAGCCGTGGGCTGCGAGCGCCCGGTGCATGGTCTTGATGATATCATTACGCTCCGAGAGTTCCTTTAAGGTGGCCTCCGCGCGATCAGAGATGACCCATTGTCCGGTCTCAACCTCACTCGCCAGGCCGTAGCGTTCCAGGTGCCTGACGCGGCTGATCATGAGCCCCCGGGTCTCACGAAATGCATAGGTCGCTCCTTCTCCCGGCCTCAGGTCAATGATCCCCCTCTCGCGCTGCTCGGTGGCGAGCATCTTGTCGAGCCGACTCCACCGCTCCACCTCAACCTCGTTCTTAAATTTGGACTGAAGTTCGATCTCGCTCTGGTGTCCGAGTTCCAGCGTCACCAGTTCAGAGGCCCGATAACGGATGCCGTGGGCGATATAGTCTCCGGCGATATTGAGGATTCCACCTCCCTCCAGAACACCGCGGACGATGATGTGGGTATGGGGATGGCCGGTATTGTAATGATCAATCGCGATCCAATCGAGACGGGTCTCAAGATCCTTCTCCACCTGCCGCATCAGGTCGCGCGTGAAGCTTCTGAGATCGGCCATTTCATTGGAATCTTCTGGCGCCACAATGAAGCGGAACTGATGCCGATCCTCACGGCCCCGCTCAACAAAGGCCTTGCTGTCCGCCTCGCTATCGAAAGCCGAATAGGCTTTCCCCTTCTCGCCCTCCCGGTTCACTCCATCCCGCTCGAGATATCGAAGATGGGCATCGACTGCCTTGCCCGCAGCCCTGGCCCGCTCGGGACCACGCGCAGCCTGCTTCCGTGCCGGGGCATTAAGCTTGACGATCCTCGCCTTGACGGCGACACAACGCGACCGGAAGCCGCCGCTGGAATCCCGTTGCCAACCACCGTTATGACCTTCCCGCAGGAATAACGGGACGACTTTTGCACCGCGACCTCGCGCGTTGAACCTACCTGTTCTTCCCGCGTCCCGTCCGTCGCCCAGAGCCGGTCCCCGGCCAACCTTGTTAGGGTTTCCTCCAGCCCTCCTCACGGCCACCTGGACTTGCTTCACGAAAGGCTGAGACCGCATGCTTGTACGCGGATTGATCCGGGTCCCCCGGCTACCCACGCGTCCGGGCCGCACATGAAAATCGTCGCTTTGATCTGTCGCCATGAGCAGACGATCCTCGTCGGATCCGGCCCACGCAAGTGTCGGAACACGTCGATCGCAGATAGTCGCAACGAAGCGCGCGATATCGAACGAAAAGCAGAAACTCTGCTGATCGAAGTTCGGGACCGCCGTCGCTTAGTTCGTTGAAATCCATCGCAAAACTCGAAAGCCGCCAGCCGGCTTCAATCGAATGTCGTTGACCGCCAGCCGTGGCAGTTTCAAAAACCAATGTGCAGACAAACACTTCTCGACCGATGATGGTCGGCGAGTTCGCGAACGCCAGTTCGCTTTATCTTGCCCTCGTCGGTCTCTCGTCTCCCGCGCCCGATTCCCGGGCTGCAATCTTCCAAGAACGCACAGCGGCATACGACAGGATGCACTTTCAGTCATGGCTAACAATCCTCACATGATTGGCGCACGAGCGGATCAGCGGAAAGTCCTTCGGCGCGCAGAAAAACGCCGAGAGCTCACAGGTAAATTGCAGAATGGCAGCATGTTGAGTGCAGACCCACTGTCGTTCATCGCGCATCTGTGCGGTCAACAAACAACGGTGCTTCCCGCCAAGGAATTGCACGCTTGATGCGAAATGCGGTGTGTTCGCCCTGTCCGTCACCAAGCAATGGCGTGACGGCCGTAACGTAGGCGGTGGTTTCCGGTGGAAGCACCTGGCCTGTCGTAAGGTGCTGCTCGTACCGTGCCGGACCTGCGTGGTAGGCCGCAAGGAAGCCCGCCGACCCGAAGCGATCGTGCATCTCCTTCAGGTAGGCGCTGCCTGCCATAATGTTGTCGTGTGGATCGAAAGGATCTAGACCGAGACCATAGCGAACGCTGAGCTGGACCCAGGTGCCGGGCATGAGTTGCATCAAACCCATTGCGCCCCGAGACGAGATTGCGTGCTCGTCCCCGGTACTCTCAATCTGCATTACAGCACGGATCCAGTGCGCCGGGACGGCGAAGCGACCGGACGCCTCCTCGATGAATTTAGCGAACCGATCGACCGCTTCAGAACGCCCTGCGATTTGTGCGCGCGCGCCCGATTCAAAGAGCGTCAAGCCGGCGATTTGGCACACGAACGGCACGATCGCGACGATGATGCGCGCGATTGTTCGGAGCGAACGGAACCGTGTAATCGGGTCCGTCGTCGCTCGTACAGAACTCTTCCGTTGCAGATGGGGCGAAGGTTCACAGGTTGCCAGGGTTGGCCGGAAGGGGAAGATCAGAGGCGGCTTGGGACACCGGTAATCGGCTGAAGAAGCGTGCACGTCGCGCATGATCACTCCTCGTCCGTCCACACAGGTACCGCCCTGCCAATGACCGCGGAATCAGGCAGCGGTCCAAAGTATCGACCGTCGAGCGAGTCGGCGGACTGCCAGTTCATGACAAA
>JAJYAH010000197.1 GCA_021779635.1 Pseudomonadota bacterium
GCCCGAGGCTAGGCGATCGCGCTATGGCGCGCTACTCTTCTTCCACTTTGCGTTGTCTCGGCTGCAACAGACCGGTGATCCATGGACAGCGATCCCTCACAGATTCCAGTTCTGCCAATCCCGTTCCAGCACGGTCTCAGTCGCTTTGCGCAGAGCCTCGCCGGAGGACAGGCCAAGATCGTCGCGATCGGTTCGTCGACGACGGCGGGCGAAGGCAACATCAAGGCCTATCCGGGGCGGCTGCTGTCGTTCCTGCAGAACGAATATCCGAACGCCAGGATCATCATGGTCAACCAGGGTATCGGCGGCCAGGAAGCGCCGGTCGAGCTTCAGCGGTTCGATACCGACGTCATCGCCGAGAAGCCCGATCTGGTGATCTGGCAGGTCGGAACGAACGCAGTCTGGCAAGGCCCGGACCAGAATCCTCCACCTCCCTCCTTCGACGAAACCACCACGGCGATCCGCGATGGACTCGTCCAGCTGCGCGACGAAACGCAGGCCGACGTCATCCTGATGGACCTCCAATATGTGCCGGCCGTGCTGACGCCGGCCAAGAAGGACAAGGCGATCGCGATGGTCGAGGTGATCAGCGAACTGGCGCGGGACGCCGGCGTCAATGTGTTCCGCCGGTTCGCATTCATGAAGGGCTTGTATCAGGTCGAGCAGGTCTCGTTCGACCGGATGGTCGACCCGGCGGATAACAGCAGGCTGCACGACAGCGACTGGGCCACGGAGCGTGTGGCGTGGGCGGTGAAGCTCGCGATCGTCGGCGGCGTCGACAAGGCACGGTCGTCGGGAGCCGCGAATATCAGCCAGAGCGAGATGGCTCTTCGTTGAATCGCCGTCTCGCTCTATCTTTTTGTTTAAGCATGATCTTTTCGGAAAACCGGTGTCCACTTTCCCGGATCATGCTTGAGAGCATGATGAGATTTGCATTTGCTTTCTGGCAGGGTGCGGCGGACGATTCCCGCCGTGCCGCCAGCCGCGCGCTACGCCGCCTTTTGAAGCGGATGGATCTGCGATCTCCGCGCCGCAAGCGCGCAACCGCATTCGTGCACCATGCCCTGGTCAATAACGAAGCCGCGCTTTTCCAACAACGCGCGAAGAGCCTGGTTCGCTGCCGGCTTCTGAGCGTCGACCCAAACCACCAGCACCGCGCGGGTGCCAAGGAAATTCACCAGCCAGTCCAGCGTCGCCTCGAGCGTCCCAAGCGTGCGTCGTCGCCAATCGACCAGCGCGACGTCGCACTGGCCGGCCGGACGGCCGCAGTTGCCCGTCGCCGCCGCGCGCGGATAACCGCGCCGATGCAACTCCAGCATCAACTCCATGCTCCTGGAACCGGCTACGATGATGCGGTGCTGCGTCGAGCAGCCCGCAAGCGCGATCATCGGTTCAATAATTCTGTCGCCAGTAGTACCCTGAAGAGAGGACATAACTGCACCTGTTCTTGTTCTTTCTCACCTGTTGCGCCGACCACGTCTCGCGAAGAATCGTCCGCCGGGCCGCGAAATTTCCGAGAGCGCTTGAATCGGGATGCATATCTAGCGTGCGGGATATTTAGTTTCGAGGGGGCTGCAAGTTCCGCCGTATATGAGCCGCATTAAGCTACGCGATGTATCACGAAGTTGACCGTGTTGCCGTTAGACCGGTCGCCGTGGCGAACGCTGACGTCGCCACCAGGCTAGAGCGTTTTCCAGCGAAAGCCTGCCCCGCACTTGATGCGGGGTGGATACCGGTTCGCGTCAAGAAAACGCGTCAAATAAGGACATAGAGCCTTCGTTCCGATTCCATCGGAACGGAGGCTCTAGTGCCGCGCCATCGCCAGCAGATGGTCCAGCCGTTCCTTCATGGCCTTCTGCAGGTCGTAGTCGGGCCGGCCGAACGCGGCATTGCGGCGGGCGATGAAATCATCCTGCTCGCGCTGCAGGGCGCGGCCGGCGCCGGGATTGGCGCTGCCGGCGTCGCGGACCGCCTTGGCGTTCGCCACACTGATCTGGCGGTCGAGATTGGCCAGATCAGGGTTGGCGCAGATCGCCTTCTCCACCGCGCGCCGGGCGCTGGCGCAATCAAAGCTCGGCCGGTTGTTGACCGCCATCTGGGCGCCGATGCGCTCCAGCTCCAGCGCCAGCGACTTGTAATTGCCTTTGGCCGCGGGGTGATCCGGGTTCAGCTTGATCGCCGCGGCGAAATCGGCGAGCGCGCGCGGCCGGTCGCCCTTCTTGCGCCAGAGCTCGCCGCGGGCGTTGAAGATGTCGGCCAGCGTCGGATCGAACCGCAGCGCGGCGTCGTCATCGCCAATGGCGCGGTCGATCTGGTCCTTGCGATCATAGGCGCCGGCGCGCGCGATCAGCGCCTTGATGCGGTCGGCTTTCAAGGTCTTTTCGCCGTCAATCAGCGGGCCGCACATGGCGATGATCTTGTCATCGTCCTGGGCCTCCGCGGCGGCAAAGCAGGGCGCCGGGTCGATCGGCGGCGCCGTGACGGGCTCCGTGCCTTCCTTGGCCGCGCCGTACGACAACGCAATCCACAGCACGGCAGCGACCGCCAGGTGCTGGATCGGGGATGTGAACCGTCGCCGCATCGATCAAGCCGCTTGGAATCTTTCTCACGTCGTCCCGGCGAATGCCGGGACCACGCGAGAGGATTAACTCAACTCGTCTTCAGCGTAATCCCGCCATCCACCACCAGCTCGATGCCGGTGATGTATCTCGACTCGTCGGAGGCGAGAAACAGCGCCGCGTTGGCGACGTCCCAGGCCTCCCCCATATGTCCCATCGGCACCTGCGCGTCGCGCGCGCGCCACATCGCCTCGACGTCGCCGCCGGCATAACTTGCCGCCAGCCCAGCGGAGTTTTCCACCATCGGCGTTTTCATCAGGCCCGGAAGAATGGCGTTGACCCGGACATTGTTCGGCGCGAATTCGACCGCGGTGGTGCGCGTCATCTGGTTCATCGCGGCCTTGGTCGTGGCATAGGTGACGTAGGACACCCCGAGATGACGAATCGAGGCGATCGACGAAATATTGATGATCGAGCCGCCACCCTGCCGCACCATCACCGGAATGACGTGCTTCATCGCAAGATAGGCGCTTTTGAGATTGACCGCGAATACGCGGTCCCAATCCGCCTCCGACACCTCGACAACGCTTCCCATCTCGGCGATGCCGACATTGTTGTCGAGCACGTCGATGCGGCCAAAGGCTATCAGGCAGGCCGCCACCATGGCCTCGACATCGCCG
The DNA here is from genome assembly GCA_021779635.1 of Pseudomonadota bacterium. Next base: position 3,239 of record JAJYAH010000197.1, read on the forward strand.
GCGCGCGATACATCGGCGGTGAACGCGGCCGCGTTGCCGCCCTCGGCGGCGATGATCCTGACGGTCTCTTCCGCGGCGGCCGCGTTGCGATCGACGCAGAACACCCGGGCGCCCTCGCGCGCGAAGGTGACGGCGGTCGCCTTGCCGTTGCCCCAGCCCGGCCCGATCGAGCCCGCTCCGACCACCAGCGCTGTTTTCCCCTTGAGCCGTTCCATCGACTTCTCCCGCTTATGATGTGTTATCGTAGCCCGGATCGGGCGAAGCGCAATCCGGCAACGCCTGTCGTGCGATAGCTGCAATCCCGTCTTGCAATCCGCGCGATGGCTTGGCGCTGGCCGCGTGGGGCTGGAGCATCTACGATGGGATTGCAACAACCGGTCCATCAGAGGCCGGTCTATCCGGGAGAACGCCGCAATGACTGCCCATCGTGCCGCTGGATCATCCGTCAGCTTGTGCTTCCTCAGGTTATCCTCTGTTGGATTGTTCCTGGGAGCGGCGATCCTGCTCGCCGGCTTCAGCGTCCATCCCGTCGGCGCCAAGCCGTTCATGATCGTCGGTCTCGATGAAAAGGTCTTGTGGGACGCCGATGGCAAGCCCGTTCTCGCGCCCGACGGCAAGGACGCGGTGCTGATCGTCGATCTCGCCAGTCCCGAAAGTCCCAAAATCGCAGCTTCCCTGCCGCTGAAGAACTCAGTGATCGGCCCGCCGGTCAATGTCGACATCGACCCGACCGGATCGATCGCCTTGGTGGCGGACTCGGTCGATATCGTCAAGGACGGCGACGCGCTGAAACAGGTGCCGGACAACAAGATCTACGTCATCGATCTCAAGGCGAGCCCGCCCAGGCTGGCGGCGACCCTCACCGGCGGCAAGCAGCCGTCGGGACTGAACATCAGCCCGTCCGGCAAGATGGCGCTGGTGGCCAACCGCGGCGATAATTCGATCAGCGTGCTTTCGATCGACGGCACCGACGTCAAGATCACCGATACCATCGCGATGCCCGACAGCGTCGCGCATGTGATGTTCACGCCGGACGGCAAGCGGGCGCTGGCGGTGAGGTTTCCGGCGCACAAGGTGTCGGTGCTCGACATCGTCGGCGACAAGGTGACCTATAACAAGGTCGATCTGCCGACCGGCCAGTGGCCCTATAATGTCGTGGTGACGCCCAACAGCCGATTGGCGCTCACCTCCGACAATGGCGGCGCCGGCTCGTCCGACGGCAGTGTCGATACCTCAAGCGTGATCGATCTCGACGCCAAGCCGCCGCGCATCATCGACCGGGTGGTGGTCGGCGACGGCCCCGAGGGCCTGGCGATGTCGCCGAAGGGCGATCTCGCGGTCGCCATCATCCTGCGCGGCTCCAACAACAGGAACGCGTTTTACTACCACAAGAACGGCAGCGTCTCGGTGCTGAAGATCGACGGCAAGAAGGTGACCAGGACCCAGGACATCGAGGTCGGCGGCCTGCCCGAGGCCGCGCAGTTCACGCCCGACGGCAAATACATTCTGGTCGGAAACTACCTGGACCAGGATTTCTCGATCCTGAAGGTCAACGGCACCAAAGTCACCGACACCGGCAAGCGCTTCAAGGTGCCGGGACATCCGGCCTCGGCGCGCATGAGCCGCTAGGGTGCCGTCGGCGCCCTATTGAAACGTCATGTCGAGGCATTTCGAAATGTCGGAGCCGAGGCCGGAACTGATGGTGATGCAGCCGCGCGCCTTTTGCGCGGTGGTGTCGGCGGCCCACACCGCATAGCCGCCGGGGCCAAAAAACGAATTGGTGTTGACCGCCTCGGTTTCGGTAGCGTCGAAGGAGTAGTGCGAGTCAGTCTCGAAGATGCGCGGCTTTTTGGTGCAACCGCCATCGGTCTGGACGTTGATCACTTCCCTGTTATCCCGCGTCAGCGCCAGGCTGACCGAGCATCTGAAATATTCCGAGGTCTTGACGTTGAAAATGTAGGCGTAGGATCTGCAGGTCGCGGTGTTGAGCTTTCCGGCGCTGAGGCCGCGGCTGCAGGAAATTCGCTGGTTGTGGCTGAGCTGGAAATCATCGGCATGGGCAACGGCGGCCAGCGTCGCCAACAGCGATGCTGCGCCCAGGCAAATCTTCATGACGTGGTGCATCCGAATCATCCCCATGACTTATTTCGCGACGGCGTTTCTAGACTTAAACTGCAACATAGTCGCGAAGTCGGATGCGGGAAATCACGGAAAATCACAAAGTCGCAGCCAAACATCCGCCGACGAACGCAACGCACTATATTGACGGGCGAACGGTGTTCGTGGTTTGTTCGAGAAACGAGAACCGTCGCCGGGAGTATGCATCATGACCCAATTTTCGACACTGAGGCTTTTTTCGACGCCGGTGCTTTTTTCAGTCAGGACGCTTTTGATCGCAGCCGCGCTGACGGCGATGACGACATCGGCATTTGCGCAAGCCGCCGCGCCGACACCCTGGGTGCTTGCGCCGGACATGGGCTACGGCTACGGCAAGGACGGCAAGACGTTTTCCTACAAGATGGGCACCGACAACGCCAATCTGCTGCTCAAAGGTGCGAGGAAGGTCCCCAAGGGCACGCTGTTCTTCATCGGCGCGAACGGACAACTCTACATGCGGACCGGCCCGTATCTTGAAGGCGACGGCAAATTCATGTTCGGGCCGGGCTGAGAGAACCGGTACGAATCGTCCCGGCCGGGCGGTCCGGGACGGCGATGAACTAAAACGCCGCCGCGAGCTCCCTTGCGCCCGGCAGGTTGCTGTTGCTGTCCATCCGCGCATCGGTGACATCGAGCAGTTTCGCCACCGTGTTATGGCGGATCGCCACCGGGTTGCGTTCGTAGCCGCCGCGCTGGAAAAAATTCGAGGTCGGGACCTGCTCGCGCATCGCCTGCGGCATCGTCACCATGTCGAGACCGGTGCCGTCGCCGGTGAGGTTCATCATCTCGAGCTCGGCGGCGCTGAGCGGACGGGAGTATCCCTTGGCGCGAGCGAAGAGGACGGAGGTCAGGAGCTTGTGGGTCTGCAGCAGCGGACCGACGTCGACATCCAGCACCATGGCATGCATCGCCCAGCCCTGCGGTGAATCGCCGATCTTCTCGTGCTGCGACCACTCGTCCGGCACCGAGCGCGCCACGTCCACCATCTGCTTCAACACCGCAATCTTGCGCTCCATCGCCTGGCGCGGCGCGCCGAACAATGACGCGGCCTTTTGCGTCAGCACCCTGACGAATTCGGATCCCTGCTCGGCCAGGAGTTCGACGGTGTTGGTCGTGAGCAACTGGTTATAGCCGATGGCGGTGGAAATGGCGCGCTTGCCGCCGTGCTCGATGCCCGATTGCACATCGTAATTGCCGGTGCCGCCGGTCTCGAACGAATAGACCCGCACTGCCTGATCGCGGGTGAGCCCGGCCGCCGCCGCGACGCGGGCATAGGCGCGCTTGAATTCGAGCTCGCTTGCGGGCCGTTGCGGCTTGAACTGGTATTGCTGGGCGGCAGCCTGCAATAGGTCGGCGACGACCGGAATGGCCTTGTGCTCGCGCGGCGGACGTTCCGGCTGGGGCTCCGGCGCCGGATTTGCCGGCCGCCTCGGCCCGGTATAGACCGGCGGTTGCGTCAGGACATAATCATCGAGCGTGATGGGCTGATGATCGCGCCGCTTGGCATTGCGGCCACGCCGTTTCTCGGAAATCGCGCTCCAATAGGCGCCGGCTTCCTGCTCGAATGCCGCCCGCGCTTCGAGATATTGCTTCAGCAGGCGATGGTATTCGGCGATCGCGGGCTCCGAGGCGATCTGCGCCATCGCGTCGGCCGCAGCGGCTGGCAGCGGGCGCGTTTCCATGGCGCTGCCCCGCGGCGCGGCTACCAGCAGCGCGAGCGCGAGGTATCCAAGGCTATGACGAATCGCTTCGGGGCGCATGGTGTCGTTGTAGCAAGCGCGCCGCGCAAGTCAGCCCCGAAACCGCGAGAATGTCTGGCGCCGATCGGACGGCGGCTACTTCCAGGCAAATACCGGCTGTTCCAGTTCGGCGACACGGGTCTCGCGACCGGCGAGCACTTCGCTGAACTGGTAGATCAGCGCCGCGGTCGGCGCGTGGATCAGCTGGCCGGCCAGATGGAAGCGGATCACGCGGCGATCGCTTTCCGGAATCGCGGTGAAGTCGAACGCATCGGCCCGTTCAATATCCGAAAGCGCGATGCGATGTACCGAGGCCACCTCCGCCGGGTTGGGCGACAGTGCCGCGGTGTCGGCCACCCACACCACGACCGGGGTAATCAGGTAGCCGGACCGGGTCGGATAATCGTCGAGCAGACCCAGCACCGCATCGGGCGCAAGCCCGAGGCCGACCTCTTCGTGAAGTTCGCGCAGCGCCGCTTCCGCCGGTGTCTCGCCCGCGTCGCAGCGCCCGCCCGGCAGTGCCCATTGGCTGCCGTGGGCGCGCAGGTCCGCCGCGCGCCGGGTCAACAGCAGCGCCGTCGCGCCAGAAGCGTCCCCGCCGCGCGCATCGCCGGCCGCGACGAGCGCGATGGCGACCGCGGCCCGCTTCAGCGCGGGCGCCGGCTCGCCGGCGGGCAGGCGCGAGAATGCCGCGCAATGCCCGGCAATATTCCGTCTTGTGGCATCATCGAATGGCCGGATCATCCCGCTTGACTACACCACGTCAGCCATTGATGAAATGACCGGAAATCGCAAAATACCTCACCGCAAACCTCACCAAAAATGACGGGAAAGACCTGACATGAGCGACATGGCCGCGGAGAAACTCAAAGCCTCCGGCTGGACCATTGTCGAGACCACCGGGTTCCTCAGCCTGGTCGGTCCGCTATGGCAGCGGGTCGTGAACGGCGAGCACGAATATGCGCTGGTCGCGCAGGACAAGCACCATAACCGCAACGGCCTGGTGCAGGGCGGGCTCCTGATGACGTTCGCGGACCGCACCTGCGGCATGACGGCGCGCTTCGTATCGGGCCGGCCGAGCCTCGCCACGGTGCAGATGGACACCCATTTCGTCGACAGCGCGAAGATCGGCGAGATCCTGCTGTCGAAGCCCCGCGTGGTCCGCAACACCCGCAGCCTGATCTTCCTGACCACCGAGGTGACTGCCGTCACCGAGGTGGCCGCCGATAACCGCTGCATCGCGATGGCCAACGGGGTGTTCAAGGTCTTGAAGAGCCATTGAGCGCGCTGGCGCTTTGGCTAGACGTTCACAAGGTCCCGCCGAAAGAAAATCATGGCTATTCCGGCTTAAAAGGCGCATCATTAATCAGTGTTCGCCTCAAGCGCCGGATGCTGGCGTCTTTCAGAAAGCTGCGAACAGACGATTTACAACAGAGCTGGCGAAGCAGCGCGAAAGCGGTTCAATTTTCATTGAACAGCCCGGACCGCGCGCAGATGCAGGAAGCTGATCTTGATAAGGTCGCGACGCGAAACGGTGACATTCAGGCATTCATTCCGGATCAAGGGCATCGACCGCCAGTTGCAGGCCGGAGCTTACGAAGTCGTGACCGACGAAGAGATGATCGAAGGCCTGTCATTTCCGTGCTATCGCCGCGTCGCCACCATGATCATGGTTCCGGGCGCGCCGCCGCAACATTCCTCGATCGAGATGATTTCCATCAGCTCGGTCGATCTCGCCGATGCGCAGCAGGCCGATGCGGTCGCATCGCAATGAACAGGCGTTACGGCATCATTGAAACCAGTCCGCAGCGTTCGGCAGCAACGCCCACGCCTCACAGCTAAGGAAGCCACATGCAAATTCTTTCCGCGCGTCACGTCAAAACCGAAGAATCGCTGCGTCTCGGCGTGGTGTCCGGCTGGTACAGCACCAAGGTGAGCGGCACCTTCGTCACCGGCCCTCATGCCACGCAGGAAGATTGCCTTTCGAAGATCGCCGAGCTCAATCCGCCACCGGCCAGAAAGAAATTCTGACGGCCGGGGTTTGGCAGTCTGTCCCATCAAGGAGACTTCGACATGGCGCTCACCCAAGGCAATTTTCAGGAGTACGACTTCAACCGGATGGTGGTGCGCTTCACCATGAAGAACGACCAGGCCGACATCGCCTGCGCCGTCTCAACCGACGCGATGGATCAGCTTGAAGGCTCGTCGCGGACGCCACCGGCGCAGCGCGAGCAGCAATTCCTGCGGCTGCGCGACCGCATCGAGGAGCGCGCCGCGCGGAAGTTCAGCGATGTCGAACTGGAGGGCAACCCTCCGGGCGTGATTCTGCGCGCCATCGATTTTCGTCCGCCGCGTACTTGAATGGGCACCGCGATTTTCGGGTTACACGCCGAAGGTCCGTCGGTTTCGAACATCTGGCGCTGAAACCGGAGAAAGCCCGGCGTGAACCGGCGATGGCGCCGGAGCCTATTAAATATATATTTTAAACAACTCCTTTCCATCCCGAAATCCTACCTCGTCATTGCTACATCAGCCGCCGAGCAAAACGCGACGCCATGTGGGTGCCGCTTGCGGTACGAATTTTGCGTGAAGCAAGCACAGTGACGCTGCGCGACCGTGCGGCTTTCCCACGGGGATAACCGGGTGATGTCTTACAGGGCTGCAAACATGCTAATTCCGCTGCCGTTACCGTATCCGCCGG